>JAZLHG010000246.1:0-12403 GCA_045616705.1 Lachnospiraceae bacterium
GATGCCGGAGATGGATGGTTATGAGACCTTCCAGAAGCTTCGTGAATCGGGCATGAATCAGGATACACCGGTGGTGATTCTTACCGCCAACGCCGTTTCGGGGGCCAGAGAGAAGTACTTAGAAGCTGGATTTACGGATTATCTTACCAAGCCCATTGATGCAGACAAGCTGGAGCAGATGATTATGAAGTATCTCCCCGAAGGGAAAATCATCCGCGAAGTTGCAACGGATACTTCCGAAGCAGATGCCGGCTTAAGTGCTGAAGATCAGGCAATCTTAGATCGTATTGCCCAGATTCCGGAACTTGATACAGAGGCCGGTATTGCAGCTGCTGCGAGCACAGAGACTTATCTGATGGTCTGCAGAGAGTTCTGTATCACAGGACAGACCAAATGGGAACAGATTTCAGATTATTGTCAGCAGCAGGATGTTAGGAACTACACCATACAGGTACATGCTCTGAAGGGTGTGGCAAGGCTGTTAGGATGTAATGAGATGTTCACACGTGCAGAGAAGTTGGAAGCTGCCGGCAATGCAACGAATATAAGCGAGATGCAGAGTGATACGCCGGCACTGCTTGCGATTCTGAAGACGGTATATGAAGCCCTTGAGAATGTATATGACCAGGGTGACAGCCGAAGTGAGATTGATAGGGCGCAGTTGATTGACGGAATGTATTCCATTCTGGAAGTTGCGGAAGTACATGACTTCGATACCATAGATATGATTATGCAGGAACTTGATCGATACCGCATGCCGCAGGAATTCACTGAATCCTATAAGAAATTGAAATTGTGTGTATCATCAGTTGACAGAGATGGCATTATAGCAACCATTAACAGCTCTAAGAATGAGTGGAAGGGAGAGTAAATCAGATGAGCAAGAACATATTATTTATTGACAACAACCAGTCCTTTATATCAAGAACGATTTCAGAGAATCTGATACGAGCAGGCCTTGGTTGCACGGTATGTCCAGCGGATATCACCCAGGTGAATAAGCAGGCTGACGCCATCGATTATATCTTTCTGAATCTGGATGAAGATATGGTACAGAAGACAGATTTCTTCGTATTCCTTCGTGATTTGTGTGTAGAGAAGGACAAGAGAATCTTCATGGTTGGTTATTCGGAACAGCTTGCCAAGGCATCCATCATTATTTCGCCCAATTATATCGGTGGAGCTTATGAGCGCCCCATTAACGTCAGCGACATCGTCGCCAAAGTAACAGGCGCCATTGATGCGGCGGATCAGATCGAGGAACAGAAGCATATTCTGGTGGTGGATGATTCCGGTGAAATGCTTCGAACCGTGAGATCTTGGTTGTCGGATCAGTATAGAGTATCCATGGCCAATTCTGCCGTGAATGCAATTTCTTTTCTTAGTACCAATACCCCGGATCTGATTCTTCTCGACTATGAGATGCCGGTATGTTCAGGCCCTCAGATGTTAGAGATGATTCGTTCCGAGATTAAGACCGAGAGCATTCCGGTGATGTTCTTAACCAATAAGAGCGATGCGGCTTCCGTGAAGGCAGTGCTTGCATTGAAGCCTCAGGGGTATATCTTAAAGAGTCACTCTAAGGAGAAGATCCTGAATACCATTAATGAATTTTTCGCATCCCAGAAGAATTAAGCGCAGCTTATGACGAACTTGTGCGGATTATTTTCCGCAGGTGAAGAGAAGTAGGAATACATATGGATAATTTGAAAATAACGGATTTAATTGATATTGAAGCCCTGCAGCGTATACAGGACGGGTTCTCCAAGTATACGGGAATGGCTGCGATTACCATAGATGTGGATGGCTCGCCGATTACCAGAGAGAGCGGATTTACCAGATTCTGTAACGGCTTAACCAGAAAGAGTGAGCTGGGGTGTAAGAATTGTGAGAAGTGTGATCGCGATGGTGCTTTTCGTACCCTAGAGACCGGCCAGACAACCGCTTATGTCTGTCATGCGGGGCTCATGGATTTCGCAGCACCTATCATGGTGGAAGGTCAGATGCTTGGTGGGTTCATCGGCGGTCAGGTACGTATGGAAGAGACCAATGATGAACTGATTGTTGAGAAGGCCAAGGAGTATGGCATCGATCCGGAAGAATATGTGAAGGCTTCCAAGGAGACCGGTTTGCTGACTCGTGAGCAGGTTGAGAAGGCGGCTAAGTTCTTAGAGGAATTGGCTTCCGGACTGTCGCTGATGGCCTACAAGAGTTATTTGGAACTTCAGGAAAGTGAACACATGGGACGTGTTGCCAAGTCCCAGGCTGATTATATTATGAACATGACCATGAATCTGGGTCATGTGATGGAGAAGTGGATCAGCATTATAGACAGTAATAAGGATAGGACAGGGGATGAAGATATCCGCAATATGCTGACTGCAATGCGGACAGATGGTAAGGATATTCAGACCAGCATTAAGGATTCTATTGATTTCATCAAAATATCTGCTAATAACGTGGAAGTCAGTGAATCTCCCTATAGCCTTACGCAGCTTAAGAACATGGTTGCTGAGAACATGTCTGACAAGAGCAGGATTGTTGTTGCAGAGGCTGAATATGAGAACTTGTTCGGAGACGTGGTACGTATCGGTCAGATTCTGACGAAGACCATTCTGGGAATCTCCGGCACTGAGCAGGAACCGGAAGTAAAGTTGTCTACCGAGCGCAAGCAGTATGCGACTTCTCTGAATGTGGAGATTATCGACCGCAAGACGAACCGTACCGACAGTGAGGTTGAGAAGGTTCGTAGCTTCTTCTACAGTGAGGGTGATATAGAACTGGATGACCAAGATGAGAGTGGTACGTGGTTGTCATTTGAGGGTATGTTACTTAGACAGATGTTCGGATCGGCTGAAATAAATAAGATTGGCGAAGATCTTGTGATTCGGATTAGTATTCCGCAGATTGGATTAGGAGCAGAGTAATGGATGTAATAGCATATTCAGCAGCGCTGGATAAATTTTTGGTCGAAATAGAGAGGTTCAGAGATCCCTACTCGTGGGAGATTCAGGCAGTTCTTGAGGATGTGTGTGAGATTCTGAACATCGGTAAAATCGAACTGTTTGCATATGAGACCCTCCAAAAAGAAGAAATCGAAGAGGGTGACATGTTCACTTATTATCTGAAGGATACGCCTACCGTGGAGCCTGCTTATGTGGGCAGACATGTGTCCGGACGTGGATCGGTTCTGATCTTTAAGTTCTATCCGAAGGTAGGCAATGTTCTCTGGAGAGAGGAAGAACTGAACAAAATCAAGGTATTAGATGCAGTTCTCAGCAATTTGAATGCGAAGATCAGACTGACTAAATTTGCGGAGAATGCAGTATTCTACGATAGAGAGATGCACGTGCCTAATATGAGCTTCTTCCAGAAGGAAGCAAGCGAACTTACGGCGCTTGGTCAGATTGGGGAATATGGAATCTGTTTCTTCAATTTGAAGAGATTTGCGGTGATTAACCGACTTCTTGGCAGAGAACTTGCTACGAAGGCTATGGCGCAGTATGTGGTTGGCCTGCAGCGGCTCCTTAGAAAAGGCGGTAGGGTCTGCAGGGTCAGCGGCGATAACTTCATTATGATTTTTAAACAGTCTGAAGTGGATCCGGTAGTGAATTATCTATCTGGGACAGAGATTGTCTATGACAATTTCACAAATGCCAGTGTGGTCATCACGGCCAGTGCAGGTATTTATATGTGTCCTGCTGATTCAAACGATATGATAGACCTTACTGAGAAAGCGTTTCTGGCATTGCAGACAGCAAGAGGTCGACTCTATAGCAGTGTGGTGTTCTATGATGATGAACTTCGCCATAGTCACGAGTACGCTAACCAGATGGAGAGCGTATTCAAAGAGTCTCTGGATCGAGAAGAGTTCATTGTATATTATCAGCCGAAGATTCAGCTGAATAACTATTCTATTGCGGGTGCCGAGGCACTGTGCAGATGGAAACATGCAGGAGACTTGCTGATGCCGGAAGATTTCAAACCGGTTCTGGAACTGTCTAACTCAATCTGTATGCTGGATTTCTATGTTTTGGACCGCGTATGTCAGGATATTCGGAAGTGGCTTGATCAGGGCTTCGATGTGGTAAGAGTATCAGTTGGTCTGTCTAAACGTCATTTGGGTGATAATAAACTCTTGGATAAGTTGCTTGAGATTATTGATCGTAACAATGTACCACATCAGTACATTGAAATTGTATTTGCAGAGACCACCAATGATGTGGGCTTCCATGACTTGCAGAGAATTGTAGATGGTCTTCATAGTTATGGCATTTATTCCTCTATTGATGATTTTGGCGTAGGCTATTCTTCCCTGAATCTGATCAGACAGGTTCCCTGGGATGCAGTTAAGATTGATAAGAGCTTCCTGCCGGATGTATCTGACAATTCTTCTTCTCAGTATATTATGTTTGGACATTTGATCGCTATGCTGAGAGAACTGGGACTGAAATGTATCGTCGAAGGTGTTGAGACCATTGAGCAGGTTAAGATGCTGAAGGACAACAAGTGTTACCTGGCACAGGGTAGTTTCTTCGATAATCCTCTTACGGTAGAGGAGTTCGAGGGTAGGCTGGCGTAAACGCCGACTGATGGTTGTGACGTGGGATTACGGCGTCATAATAAACACAAGATATAAGTAAAATGCTAAGTGAGTTGATAATATGAGTAACAAAAGTTTCTGGGTTAAAAAGGGAATTAGAGTGTCCGATGTGATGTATATTACCAGAGATGGTAGAAAGACTGTGATTACCTTGTCGGATGGTAGCACAGTTGAGACCTTTAATCCCATTAAGAGCATTATTGAGACCTGTCCGAATGACACTTTCGAGTGTATCAATAAAGGTATCGTAATCTCTCCTCAATATGTGGTTGACGTGAAGCACAATGAATATCAGATGACAGACGGAACCACATTCACCGGCCGTGTCAGAACGACGGCGAAGCAGCGTAAGAACATTGCCAAATATAATGGGGAGCTTCCCATTAGTGAATGGGAGCAGTTCTCTATCCTGGACAAAATGCCTATGGCATTCTGTATTATTGAATTGGTATTTAACGAGAGTGGTCATGGAATTGACTTTATCTTCAGATACTGTAATAAAGAGATGGAAGAATTGGAAGGCAAATCCATTGATGAAATGATGAACAGCTCTTTCTACGAGGTCTTCGAAAACGGCGACAAGAAGTGGCTCATTACCTACGCGGACATTGCTCTTAACGGCGGTAAGAAGATCATTGAATCTTACAGTCCGGAGATTGGTTCCAACCTGCGAATCTACTGCTTCCAGCCCAAGCCCAATTACTGCGCTTGCGCGCTGCTGAAGATCTAGGAGGTGCGTGATATGCAGTTTCAGGATAAAGTTGTAGTAATTACAGGTGGAGCACACGGAATCGGGAAGGCAACCAAGGAAGCCTTTGAGGCAGAAGGTGCCATCGTGGAAGTCATTGATCTTGCAGATGGAGATCATTATGTTGGAGATATCAGCAAGAAGGAAGTGCTGGAGGACTTTGCGAAATTTGTGATTGATCGACACGGACATGTGGATGTTCTGGTGAATAATGCACTGCCGATTATGTGTGGCATAGAGGAGTGTACCTATGAACAGTTTGAGTATGCACTGGCAGTAGGGGTGACAGCACCTTTTTATTTATCGAAGCTTTTTGTAGATTATTGGGCCGAAGGCGCGTGTATTATCAATATGTCCTCCTCAAGAGATCGGATGAGTCAGCCCCAGACGGAGAGTTACAGCGCGGCAAAGGGTGGAATTGCGGCTCTGACTCATGCGCTGGCCGTAAGTCTACGTGGCAAGGTACGTGTGAATTCCATTTCTCCGGGGTGGATTGAGACGGGAGATACCGTTTATGAAGGACCGGATGCTACCCAGCAGCTTGTGGGTAGGGTGGGCACTCCTATGGACATTGCCAATATGATTCTGTTCCTGTGTTCTGACAAGGCCGGCTTCATTACCGGTGAGAATATTTGCATTGATGGTGGGATGACCAAGCTCATGATTTATCATGGTGAGCATGGTTGGAGTTATGAAGAAGATTCAAATGATTGACGAAAATATGATCTGACTCGTTTCTTGAAAATGCATAAACAGGATTATGAAACAGCCTTACGAGAGTTGAAGTCATCGATGACGTTGTTTGAACAGGCTGATCCTGCCAATCCGGTATATGGACAAATCCTGGACAAGTATTTCCGTGGTGAAAGGGATTCACGGACATTACAGTTATTAAAGGCCAGAGCAGAATAGTACTTGTTGGTTATTGTGTTGGCCGGTGAGGAATGTTACTATGAAGACGTAGCAATCTACAAATCAAGATTATATATTGGAGGGTATGGTTATGGCTTTGGATTTCAGTGGTGATATGTGTGGTAAGTGTAAGTATACAAACTTAGGTGACAGATGTACCTATTTACTTAGTTCTACAGGTTTTAGATGTACAATGAGAAATGATTATCAGGGATGGGACAGCAAACCCTGCAGCAAGTATGATCCTGATCGCTCAAGTGCAAGAGAGAAGGCTATTTATAACGCACTTCCTTAGGATCGTTATTACCAGTCAGATGATTATGAAATAGAATATGTACAGATTACAAAATCCCCGCGATATGTTCGCGGGGATTTTCAGTTGTGAAGACCTTCTATGATTGCCCGCAGTTACCGCAATCATAGAGGGCCTTCTGTTCTTGGAGAGAACGTTTGAAGAAGTTAAAAAAGTAAAATCGTTTGTTAGTTGGCTACATAGATGACACCGAATACGCCGGGGCCGGTATGTACGCCGATGGTTGCACCGATTTCGTAGGCACCGTCAACGGTCTCGCCTGCATCGGTAAGGGCCTTCTTCAGCAGCTGTGCGTTATCATCAGTCTGGCTGTAGACCATGTATACAGGGAAGTTGCGATTCACATCAGCCTTAACGAACTGTGCTGTTAAATCCTTAACCGCACGGCGAACGCCAAGATACTTGCTGCATACCTCTACCAGACCGTCTCTTGATACGAGAATGCCGGGCTTGATGGTTACCGCATCACCTACGATGGCTGTGGTCCTGCTTACGCGACCACCAAGGTATAAGTATTTCAGAGTATCAACAACGGCTCTGATTTCAACTTTGCCCTTCATTTCTTCCATAATCTCTGCAATTTCAGCTGCGCTGCGACCTTCTTCTACAAGCTGAAGGGCATAATCTGTAAGAATACGGATTGCAACGGTTGCAGTGAGTGAATCTACGAGATAAATCTTGTCATAATCTACGATTTCCTTAGCTAAGCATGCGGACTGATAAGTTCCGCTTAATCCGGATGACAGTAGAATACATACGACTTCGTCGCCTGCATCCTTCACTTCCTGGAATTTCTCTACGAAATCCTGAGGGGAAGGCTGTGAGGTCATGACTCTGGTATTGTCTGTTGTAAGCAGACGATATAATTCTGCTCTCTCGAGATCAATTATATCCTTATAGTTATCGGTATTGTTAACGGTAATGGTAAGGGGAACCATTAACAGGTTTTTGGCTGCCAGCTCTTCCTTGCTGAAGTCAGCGGAAGAATCTACTAATATACGAACCATTTCTATCCTCCTGAATGAGATTCAAAATTCATGAGATATCCAACAGATGTTGTTTATCTTGCAGATGTAGTGTATTATATTAGTGGTCGAATAACAACCAACAATATATAGACAATAGATGGTTATCCAACAGAATTTCAGTTTGTGTTGGATAATTTGGGAGGATAAGGTCATGGACCGGAGAATGAAGTATACCAAGAAGGTATTAAATGACAGCCTCATTACTTTCCTTGGGGAGAAGGAAATTACGAAAATTACGGTGACGGAGATTTGTAAGGCGGCTGATATTAACCGTTCTACTTATTATGCGCACTTTATGGATCCTTATGATCAGCTGTCGAAACTGAAATCTGAGCTGCTGATGCGAATGGCCCAGTTTATTGTGGAGATTGATACGGAGAAGATTCCGGCAGAACAGGTTCCCTACGTGACACTGAAGGAACTGCTGAAATACGCAGGCAAGCGCAAAGAGGTATTCCGAATTCTTCTTGAGAAGAGCGGCGATCATAATTTGCAGGAGGAGATTCTGGCGATTCTTGGTGAGAAGGTATTTCTGCATTTAATTCCGGAGAATTACTCGGAGGAGGAGACCAGGCACTTGTTGACTTACGCTACCAATGGATGCTTCGGTCTGTTCTACTTCTGGCTGATGTCGGATTCCGAACCGGCTGATCAGGTGGCATTCAAGATGGCGGATTATACCGTTAGTCTGCTTCGGAGTCTCAAGAAAACAGACCTGTAGAATGAGAAGTTAGTATACGCAAATTCTCCTTGTGTATAGGGAGTTCTTCGGATAAAATATGGGTATGAGGCTAGCGCGTTCCGGCGGGAATCTGCGATCGAGCCATGTTGATAATACAACTACGATAGGAGATATGGATTATGGTTAAGCATGTAATTCTGTGGCAGTTAAAGGATGAATATTCTGATGAACAGAAGGCTGAGATTAAGGCCGGAATTAAGGAAGGCTTAGAGGGTCTTAAAGGGAAGATCCCGGGACTGATTGATATTAAGGTATTTACCAATCCGCTTCCCAGCTCCAATGCATGCGAAGTCATGTTGGATTCCTGCTTTGAGTCGGTTGAAGCATTAAATGGCTATACTGTGCATCCGGCTCATATGGATGTGGCACTGAATAAGGTTAGACCCTTTACAGCCAGCAGAACCTGTATGGACTGTGAAGTGTAGACAGGAGGGCTTATGATTAACGAACGTCAGGTTTATGAGAAGAACAAAATGTTGTTTAGAATCTCAAGTATTTTGATTGGGTTCTTACTGCTTGTAAGTGGGTTAGGACTTCTGAAGTTAGCCCATCCGGTTCTTGCGACCATCCGTATTGTGGTACAGGTTGCGGGCCTAATTGCGGAACTGGTATGTGCCAGAATCTTTGTACGTAAGTTAAATGGCAACAAGATAGCACTGAATATTATGCTGGGCGTGTATGTGGTGTCTGTACTGAGCAATCCCAATATGTTCATGGCGGCAAGTATGTACCCAATTATGATTATGGTGATTTCCTTCATGGATAACAGACTCGCAGTGAAGGGCTCCATTGAAGCTTCTATTATTAATATTATTTATGCAGTATTGCAGTTTACGGTTTATAAGTCTGCTTCCTCTGATGAAGTGGTTATGGTTACTGTCATTGAAATCTTCACCTGCTGTGTTGCCTGTACGGTTGTTAGAACCCTTAGCAAGCACAATCAGGAAGATATGGAGACCATCAAAGAGAATGCGGATATTCAGCTTGAGACTTCTAAGCGGATTATGGAACTGTCCGGTGAGATTGGCGAGAAGATTGGCAGTGCATCCGAGTTAATTGAGACGCTGGTTGACGCCAATGAGGTAAGTCATCAGGCTTCCAGCGACATTGCCAGTGGTATTCATGATACTGCTGAGACTATTCAGAATCAGTCTACTATGACAGTGAATATTCAGGATAACCTGCAGAACGTTGAGACCCAGACCAATGAGATGACCGCTGCCAGTGAGCAGACCATCGCCAGTGTCAGAACCGGTACCGAGGCCCTTGAGGAACTGAAGAAGCAATCTGAGATTACTGCAGAGATTAATGAGAAGACCAGGAAGACAACCGAGATTCTGAATTCCCGAATTAAGGATGTTGAACAGATTGTAGGAACCATCCTTTCGATCAGTGGTCAGACAAATCTTCTTGCACTGAATGCTTCTATTGAGGCTGCAAGAGCAGGTGAAGCCGGCAAAGGATTCGCAGTTGTTGCGGACGAGATTCGTAACCTGTCTGAGAATACCAAGGAATCCACAGAGCAGATTATTGCAATTACCAAGAAGCTTGCGGATGAAGTTGAGCAGGCCAATGCCAATATGGAACGTTCTACCCAGTCGTCTGAGCTGCAGAATGAAATGATTGCCAGAACCAGTGCACAGTTCGATGTGGTGAAACAGAATATTCAGGAACTGGAACATCATATCAGCAACATCGCCAACGGCGTTGCCATGATTGTTATGGATAATAATGAGATTATTGACGGTATTACCAATCTGTCCGCTACCAGTGAGGAGATTGCGGCTTCTTCCGAGAGTAATATTTCCATCAGTAATCAGTGTGTATCCTGTTCGAATGAGATGAAGGCTGTGTTAGATGATATCCTGGTAATCTCCAAGGAGATGCGTGGTCTGTAAGAGCAGTTGAGACGGTTTGATTAGTGACATCGAGACCGGCTGGGATGGATGAAATAGGAGATAATTGATGTTAGAATTTATTAAGAGTAGAAGAAGTACCAGAAAATTTAAGCCGGACATGATTCCGGAAGCCTTGGTGAACCAGGTTGTAGAAGCAGGACGTTATGCTCCCAGCGGTGGTAATTCCCAGAGCACACATTTTATCGTGATTCAGAATAAGGAAGTATTAGATGAGCTGGCTGTCCTTGCAAGAGAAGAATTTGCCAAGATGGAGATCCAGCCTGATATGTACAAATCTCTGGTGGCATCCATCAGTGCTTCCAAGCAGGGAAATTATATTTTCCATTACAATTGTCCGGTATTAATTGTTACTGCTAACAAGAAGACTTACGGCAACAGCATGGCGGATTGCTCCTGTGCCCTTGAGAATATGATGCTGATGGCCAATTCTCTGGACCTTGGCAATGTATGGATCAACCAGCTGAAGTGGCTTACCGAGAATCCAATCATTCTTCAGAAGATGCAGGAACTTGGTATGGCGGAAGATGAACTGGTATACGGTGCCGTAGCACTGGGTTATGCAGATACGGAAGATGGACTTCCCGTTCGTACGCCCCTTGAGAGACATGGTAACAAGGTCACTTACGTAAAATAAACATTAGATAGCATAGACTAACCGAAAGCCCTTATTTTAAGGGCTTTTTTGATGCCCTGGTGGATGTGGATTTGGAGTTATAAAATGTGATTTTTTGTAAAATTTGTGATGAAATGATGATGATTTTATGGTTCGGAAATGATATGATATAGATACATGAGAAAAGGAGGGTCATTTATAATGGCAAATGAGAAAACATCTTTCTGGAAATTGTTAGTTGGTAAGTGGGACACCAAGACTATCGTAGGTATTGCAATCGGTGCTGCTCTGTTTGGCGTTCTGATGAACTTCGGTGGAATTAAGGTTACCACAAATACTTCCCTTACAAGTGCTTACATCGTACTTCCTATCGTTGGCGCTCTGTTTGGACCCCTTCCCGCAGCTCTTACAGGTCTGCTTGGTAACACAATCGCTGACTTAATCGGTGGTTGGGGATTATGGTTCGACTGGTCCTTCGGTAATGCAGTTGCAGGTCTGTTCATCGGCCTTCTTCCTGTATATGGCGCTAAGATCAGCGATGGTATTTTCGAAGTGAAGCACGCTATTATCTATGCTATTATGACAATCGTTGGCGTAGGTATCGGCTTCGGTCTTGTAACACCGGTTCTTACCGTTCTGTTCTACTCTTCCGAGCTTACCATTACATGGATTCAGGCACAGGCAGCTATTATCTCCGACGCATCCGTATCAATCGTTGTAGGTATTCCCGTTCTTATCGCTCTTGCTAAGAGAAACGCTAAGATGTCCGGTCTGTCCAAGGAAGAATAAACCGGATCTATTGCAGATGATGAGATGCAGACAAGGCACAGCCCCCTGTCTGCATCTTTTTGTCAAATCTGTTGATAGCCCCTTTTATAAAATGTAGAAAGAGATATAAGTTCTATTATAGAAAGCATTCACATGAAAACACCGGTAATTGAATTTAACAACTTTTCTTTTCGATACAAAGCCCAGAACGAATTCACCCTTCATGATATCAATCTGACCATTTATCAGGGCGAGAAGGTATTGATTCTGGGACCCTCCGGAAGCGGTAAATCTACCATTGGTAACTGTATCAATGGACTGATTCCATTTTCCTATGAGGGGGAGATTAAGGGATCCTGTAAGGTATCAGGCATCGAGACTAAGGATTCCAACATTTTCACACTGTCTAATCACGTGGGTACGGTTCTACAGGACTCCGATGCACAGTTCGTTGGATTGTCCGTAGGAGAGGATATTGCATTTTCTCTTGAAAATGATGCTGTGCCCAGGAGCAAGATGCTTGGGATGGTAGAAACGGTTGCCAAGCTGGTAGGCATGGAGAAGCATCTGGATCAGGTGCCTTACAGTCTGTCCGGTGGACAGAAGCAGAAGGTATCTCTGGCAGGTATTATGCACAATGAGGTGGAGACTCTGCTGTTTGATGAGCCTCTTGCCGCTCTTGACCCTGCAATGGGCATGTCTGCAATCGAACTCATTGATGAGATTCATAAATCACAGAACAAAACAGTCATTATTA
>JAZLHG010000247.1:0-3346 GCA_045616705.1 Lachnospiraceae bacterium
TGTACACTCTAACAAATCAGATGGTTCAGATAGTCCTTCTGCCCTGGTTACCATGGCGCAGTCAAAAGGCATTACTTCCTTTGCGCTTACCGATCATGACACCATGGAAGGTGTATCTGAAGCAGTTGCCGCAGCTAAGGACACATCCGTTACGGTAATCCCCGGTGTGGAGCTTTCTTCTCACTATATGAACAAAGAGATTCATGTAGTTGGACTTTATGTTAACCAAAATGACGAGAAGTTTGCCAAATACCTGGATCACTTTCTACTTTCCCGTGAGGGGCGTAATGTGAAGATGTGTGATCTACTCAGAGAAGCCGGCATAGACATTACTTATGAACAGCTCAGGCAGATGTTCCCGGACAGTGTTCTTACCAGAGCACATATTGCCAGATATCTGCATGAGAAGCACTATGTAACCAGTGTGAAGGATGCTTTTGATCGGTATCTTGGAGACCATTGCCGTTTCTATGTGCAGCGCGAGAAGCTTCCTGTTGAAGATGCGGTTGATCTCATTAAGGGAGCCGGCGGAATTGCCGTACTGGCCCATCCCACACTGTATCATATGGGGGAATCCACCCTTCGTGAAATGGTTCGAACAATGAAGGAAGCCGGTCTTGATGCCATTGAGACCAAATATGTGACCTACTCTTCTTCCGACGAACGTCAGATGAAGGAAATTGCAAGAGATTTCGGACTGGCTCATTCGGGAGGATCGGATTATCATGGCATTGCCAAGCCTAAGATTCAAATGGGCACAGGTTACGGCAAGCTCTACATTGACGATTCTTTCCTGACCGATCTGTTAAGAGACTGTGGTAGAAAGGCAACACTATGAAGATTCTGTTTTCCGATTTAGACAATACACTGCTTACCGAAGATAAACGAATCTCCGATAAGGACTTATCTTCCATCCGCAGAATGATGAAGGAAGGTCATCGTTTTGTAATAGCTACCGGCCGCCCGTTAAACAGCGTTCTGGAACTGGCTGAGAAATATGATTTAATTGCGCCGGGCTTCTTCGTATCCTGTTTCAACGGAAGCCTGATTTATGACTGCTATCATAAGAAAACGATACAGCAGACCACTGTACCGTTTGAATATGCCAAGTATATTTTTGCCCAGGCTGCAGCCGAGGGCCTTCATGTTCATACTTATTCCGAGACCAATATTATTGCTCACCATCAGACCGATGAGCTTGACTACTATCTGGCTCGCATTCACATGCCGCCGATTATTGATCCGGATTTCGTTCGTCATCTAAATCATGAACCCTGGAAGCTCATTGTTATGTCCTTTGAATCCAGACAGCGACTGATTCAATTCCAGAAGGATCATGCCGCCTGGCAGGAAGGTAAGCTAACCCACACTTATTCCTGCGACTTCATGCTGGAATATTCCGCACTGAACTCCTCTAAGGGTTCTTCTGTCATTGCAATGTGTGATTATTTCGGTATTCCCATCGAAGACGCCATTGCAGTAGGCGATGAGGAAAACGATTTGTCCATGATTGAAGCGGCAGGCCTTGGCGTAGCCATGATTAATGCCTCCGATGAGATCAAATCTCATGCAGACTATGTTACCGAGCATGACTATAACAATAATGCGATTTCTGAGTTAATTGAGAAATTTGTACTAATTTAACCTTCAACGATTAAGAAGCGGCCGTCCTCTATGGGAAACACTTCCAGTGCCTCCATAAGGTCGGCTTCTTGCATACCATCCACATCCATATTCTCTTCGAAATATTCTCTGACTTCCTGAATGGAATCCACAACCACAGCAAAAGAATCCATAAGAAACTCTTCTGCCTCTTCTTCTGTCTCAGCAACTCTCTCATCAAAAAGCTGTTCCTGCTTCTCAAGAAAGGTCTTCAGTACCAGTGCATCATATTCCGAATTATTCATAAGTTCACTCCTATCTTCTTACACTCCCGGTAGAATCCGGCCATCGGAAATCCTACCACATTATTGTATTCACCATGAATCTCTGTAACAAACTTACCAAACAGACCCTGAATTGCGTAGGCTCCGGCCTTGTCATAGGGCTCATCTGAGTTAACATAACTCTGAATTTCTTCCTCTGTCAGTTCCGCAACACACACATCAGTCACTGCGTGAAAACTGTGTGCCTCTCCTTGCCATACAATGGTGACACCGGTATAAACCTGATGGGTTCCTCCGGAAATCATGCGAATCATCTGTTCTGCATCTGCAGTATCCTTGGGCTTGCCAAGAATGGAGCCGCCTGCTGCCACCACCGTATCCGCACCGATCACCAAGCTGTCCGGATAGTCCTTGGCAACGCTTAACGCCTTAAGCCTTGATAAATCTTCCACTGTTCCGGCCGGAGTCACCTGACTAGTCACCTCTTCGCATTCGGAGGTAACAACCTGAAATTCAATTCCCGCCTGAGTTAGAATCATACTTCTTCTGGGAGAAGCCGATGCCAGTATTACTCTCATCTTATAAAGCCTCCCTGGGAATAAACACTCTGCTGTTTAGTTCCTTCTTGTCTACAATCAAGGCATCCGCTTCCTGACAGAATACTTCCTGTGCACAAACCGGAGTCTTGCCTCTCTTATCGATACGCTCATAGGTTCCGTCGGGCATCAGCACTCTGGCCTTCACATTATCCTCTAACAGAACATCCAAGATATGAATCAGTCTCTCTTTCAGGCTCTCTTCTTCAATGGGGAACATGATCTCCACACGACGCTCTAAGTTTCTGGGCATCCAGTCGGCAGATGCACAGAATACTTCACGATTCCCTGCATTCTCGAAACAGAATACTCTGCTATGCTCCAGATAATCACCAACGATAGAGCGAACCGAAATATTCTCACTGATTCCCTTTATACCAACCTTCAGACAACAAATGCCACGAACAATTAACTGAATCTTAACGCCTGCTGCCGAAGCTTCATATAACGCATTAATAACATCCTTATCGCAAAGAGAGTTGATTTTGGCAATAATGCCTGCAGGCTTGCCCATCTCCGCATTCCGTTTCTCTCTGTCAATCAGTTCTAAGAATCGGTCCTTAAGCCACAGCGGTGCCACCACCAGACGATTCCAGTGAAGAGGCTCTGAGTAACCTGACAACATGTTAAATACAGCAGTTGCATCCTCGCCAATGGGTTCTGAACAGGTCAGAAGACCAATATCCGTATACAGCTTGGCTGTGGCATCATTATAGTTACCGGTACCAAGATGCACATATCTCTTAATGCCTTCCTCTTCTCTTCTGACAACCAGTGTAATCTTACAATGGGTCTTAAGGCCTACAAGACCATATATAACATGACAGCCTGCTTTTTCAAGCTTTCTTGCCCATACAATATTGT
>JAZLHG010000248.1:0-1941 GCA_045616705.1 Lachnospiraceae bacterium
GGCAAGAGCGCGCCGCTTCCGGTTCTGAGTACGATCAAGAACTTCAAAGAGGAGTACATTGAGCACATCAATGAGCATAAGTGCCGTGCGCATGTATGCTCTGCCATGAAGGTCTTCAAGATCGACGAGGCGAAGTGTAAGGGATGTACCAAGTGTGCAAGAAACTGTCCGGTTGGCGCAATCAGTGGTAATGTTAAGGAAGTTCATACAATTGATACCGCTAAGTGTATTAAGTGTGGTGCCTGCATGAGTGGTTGTGCATTTAAGGCCATCTATAAAGAGTAAAGGGAGGTAAGTCAAATGGATAAATATATGATTATTGACGGAATGCGTATTCCCTTTACTGATGAGAAAAATATCCTTCAGGTTATTCACAAAGCCGGAATTCATGTTCCTACATTTTGTTATTATTCAGATATGTCAATTTACGGTTCCTGCCGTATGTGTGTGGTAGAGGACAACAGAGGTAGTGTTATTTCATCCTGTTCTACACCGCCTAGAGATAAGATGGAGATTAAGACCAACACTCCAAGAATTCACAGATACCGTAAGATGATTCTGGAACTGCTTCTGTCTTCCCACTGTAGAGACTGTACAGTATGTGAGAAGAGCGGCCACTGCCGTCTGCAGATGCTTGCGGTACGTTTTGGATTAACTCATGTTCGTTTTGAAGACAATCGTGAGCCGGAAGAAATTGATGATTCATCCAAGTCTATTGTCAGAGATCCGGGTAAGTGTATTCTTTGCGGTGACTGCGTCCGCATGTGTAATGAGGTGCAGAACGTTGGTGCAATTGATTTCGCATATCGTGGCAGTAACATGAAGGTTATGCCCGCTATGGGACGTAAGATGTGTCAGACAGACTGTGTAAACTGTGGTCAGTGTGCTGCGGTTTGTCCTACAGCTGCCATTACCGTTAAGAGTTCACTCAAAGATATTTGGATGGCTCTGTATGATCCCAAGGCTCGTGTAGTTGCTCAGGTTGCGCCTGCAGTTCGTGTGGCGCTTGGTGAAGAGTTTGGTTTGGAACCCGGCGCAAATGTTATGGGTAAGATTTATGCAGCTCTTCGAATGATTGGATTTGATAAGGTCTTTGATACTTCTGTAGGTGCCGACCTTACCGTTGTGGAAGAAGCAGCTGAACTTGTTAAGAAAATCGAGTCCGGTGATGATAAATATCCGCTGTTTACATCCTGCTGTCCTGCATGGATTCGTTATGCAGAGACCAAACATCCCGAACTTCTGCCTTATATTTCAACCTGTAAGTCACCCATGGAAATGTTTGGTGCACTTCTTAAGGAGTATTACAAAAAGGCAGACGAAGAAGAGGGCGTTAGAACCGTTTCTGTTGCGATTATGCCTTGTGCAGCTAAGAAATATGAGATTACCAGAGAAGAATTTATCAGAAACGGTATCAGGGATGTTGATATTGTAATTACAACCTCAGAGCTGATCAGAATGATTAAGGAAATCGGTATTCAGTTTAATGAAATTGAGCCTCAGGGTCCGGATCTTCCATTCTCCATCAGTTCCGGTGCGGGTGCTATTTTCGGTTCTACCGGTGGTGTAACAGAAGCTGCTCTTAGAAGAGTTGCGAATGTGAAGAGTCATGAAGAGTTGAAAGCAATCGAATATCTTGGACTTCGTGGTATGGAAGATATTAAGGTTGCGAAGGTTCCTTACGGAGATCGTGAACTTGACATTGCTGTGGTATCCGGTCTTGGTAATGCTGAGAAACTGATTCAGGCAATGCAGAAGGGTGAAATGCACTTCGATTTCGTAGAAGTAATGGCATGTCCGCTAGGTTGTGTAGCCGGTGCTGGCCAGCCCTTTGTCTATCGTGAGGGTAAGGAAAGACGAGCTGCCGGACTTGCTACAACAGACCGTGCATCCGTTATTAAGTGTTCCGCGGACAATCCGGTTATTGAGGATCTGTACCAT
>JAZLHG010000249.1:0-3787 GCA_045616705.1 Lachnospiraceae bacterium
ACAAGGAGAAAGGCATCGAGGCTCACGGCTATGTATGCAACGTATGCGACGAGGACGCTGTTAACGCAATGGTAGGTCAGATTGAGAAGGAAGTTGGAGTAATCGACATCCTTGTTAACAATGCAGGAATCATTAAGAGAATTCCTATGACAGAAATGACAGCTGCTGAATTCAGACAGGTAATTGACGTGGATCTGAATGCTCCTTTCATCGTATCCAAGGCAGTCATTCCTTCCATGATTGAAATGGGTGGCGGTAAGATCATTAACATCTGCTCTATGATGTCTGAACTTGGCAGAGAGACCGTATCTGCTTACGCTGCAGCAAAGGGTGGACTTAAGATGCTGACACGTAACATTTGTTCAGAATATGGCCAGTATAATATTCAGTGTAACGGAATTGGCCCCGGTTACATTGAGACTCCCCAGACTGCTCCTCTTCGTGAGATTCAGCCTGACGGAAGCAGACATCCCTTTGATCAGTTCATTTGCGCGAAGACACCTGCCAACAGATGGCTTAAGCCTGAAGAACTTCAGGGACCTGCGGTATTCCTTGCTTCTTCGGCATCCGATGCAGTGAATGGACACATTCTCTACGTGGATGGCGGAATACTGGCCTACATTGGTAAGCAGCCCCAGTAAGGTTAGTGGTACGTATTTTGGGATAGATACACAGCGGATACGCGATGAAGCGTAGCCGGATGTGAATACATGGATTAGCAGGGTGGAATTCGAGAGAATTCCACCCTGTTTGCGCGTGCAGATGTATGTACGCGCATGCATCTGAGATGATAGAAATAATGATAAAAATAATGATAGAAATAATCATTCGTAATTATGGATTAGTAGCGTCTAACTATGGTAAAATAAAAGTAAATGTGGGTAAATGTCAACCCCATGCACGGAGGTAGCTTAAGTGAAGAAAATGAGCAAAAGATTTCTGGGATTATTACTGAGTACGGCCATGTTGGTCAATATGCAGGCTGTACCTGTGTTCGGCGATGAACTGCCGAAAACTGTAGAGTCCACAGGTTTGGCAAAAGAGATTATGACGGAAGAGATTTCGACTGAAACTTCATCTGAGGAGATTGCGGATGAGGAGACTATAGCGGAATCTTCGGAGGAACAGGAGCCGATTGAGGAGACTGATAAGCAGGCTGATACTGAATCGGAGCAGGCTGACCGGGAAGATATACAGATATCAGAGAACGACGAGGAAGCGGAATCCGAGATAGAAGCAGCAGATGATGAGGAAGGAACGCTGGAAGAATCCATGACGGCAGAAGAGTGGGCTGCCGGATTCGATGGTGGTACAGGCACCGGCTCCAACCCATATTTGATAAGCAGCAGAACTACTCTTAAATTCTTCAATGAGCATATTCAGGATTATAATTATGCAGGGAACAATTATTATAAGCTCACACGCAGTATTGATTATGGGGAAAACGAGTGGATTCCTATTACTAAGCCAAACTCTATTACTTCATTTGATGGCAACGGCTGTACTATAAGCAATATAAAGATTGTAAAGGATGACAGGTCAGGCAGTGGGTCTGAAATCTTTATGTTCTCCAGAGTTAAGAACCTTAAAGATTTAACCATTGATAATGTGGAATTTGTCGATGGAAGAGGCACTGTTGCATCCACGTTGACTGCAGCAGTATTTGAAAATAGAACCTCTTCAGACAACTTAACAAACTGTATCCTAAAAGGAACAATTAAGCTGTCTTCCTCCATAACGAAATTTGGTGGGTTCATGATATACAATGCAGGAGACATCCAGAATTGTAAGTTTAGAGCCACTGTAGATGCTAATTGTGATTTGGCCGGAATTGCAATCACGAATTATGGCGGCATTCGTTCCTGTACGAACGAAGGTACTCTTAAGTCCACTGCGGATGTGGCCGGCATTGTAATAAACAATAGCAGAGCGATAGATTCCTGCAGCAACGAGGGCGCCTTAACCGGAAAAAATGTATATGGAATTGCAGTAGAATCCACTCAGAGCATTGCGGATTGCACAAATCATGCCGATTTGACGGCAGAATCAGTTGTATGCGGTATTACGGGACAATCAGGTACCTTGCTGACTAACTGTGGGAACCTGGGTAATCTTCAGGGCAAATATGCCTATGGAATTGCAAGCGGGATATATCAGTATGCACAATCAACTACCACAATAGAGAATTGTAAGAATTTCGGAAGCATTACTGCGACCGATAATGCTGCAGGCATACTTGGCTCACTGGATACTAGCAGCGGACGGGGGAATCCGGTAATCATGAGCAAATGCGGCAATGAAGGCGATGTGTCCTCTACAGGCGGTACGGTTGCCGGTGTGGTGGCCAAGGTATCGGTTAAGCAGCAAATCGGTAATGTGAAGATTGAGAAATGCTATAATACAGGCTCTGTTACCATGAAGGATAGCAGATACTGGATCGGTGGTATCGCAGGAACTGCAGGTGGTGGCGTGACGTTTTTTGAGTGCTTTAATGAGGGAACCGTAACCGGTACCAATGGCGCTGCAGGCATTGTCAGTGAGATGAATGCCCATTACAGTGTTGCTGTTGCACCTGTTGTGGATGGCTGCTATAACCTGGGCGAGGTTACAATTGATTTAGAGAATGGTCGCGGGGATAGTGATACCGGTGGAATTGTTGGTAATATTACCGCGGGCATGATTAGGAACAGCTATAATGCCGGCAATGTGACCGGTATGTCTAATGTCGGTGGACTTGTCGGAAGTTCCCAGAACTTTAACGGTGTTATTACGGTCATAAATTGCTATAACAGGGGCAAGATTACTTCTCTATATAATCGTTGGGGAATAGAATGTGGTGGTATTATCGGAAGAACCCAGCAATATGACGGATACGACTATCGTATCTGCAATTGTTACAATATGGGCGAAATTCTGAATCCTAATGTATCCAACTATAGGGTAGGCCAGCTCTTTGGCTACCTGGGTGAGCAGAATGAAGGCATGCTGTATATCAGCGGTTGCTACTACTCTAAGGATTTAGGAGATTATGCAAGTTCAGATAACTATCTTGACCCCAATGAGGCAGATAGACTGGAAGCCGGAATTCATGGCGTGACCACTACTCAGATGAAGAAGGCAGAGACCTTTAGTGAATACGACTTCACTGAGATCTGGAGTATGGGAGATGCAGATTATCCTTACCCGATTCTGTCGATTATCGGAGCAGGTGATGGATTTAAGATTAGTTATGTTCTTGGCGGAGGTAAAAACAACCCAAATAATGTGAAATCCTTTACCCAGGAGGACACGGTAACTCTTTATGCACCTACCAGAACCGGATATGAATTCCAGGGCTGGTATGAAGATTCAGCATATACAACACCCATTACAACAATTGACGGTGCCATTAGAAGGAATATCACCGTATATGCCAAATGGTTGCTGGGAATGGAGGAACTGGATCCTGTCAGCGTTAACGGCAGTGGATATGGCCATTTGAGAGGCATTCTTAAGGACGATCAGGGTAAGGTGCTTAAGAATCGTGGCTTCAATTGGACGTTATATGATATTACAGATGGTACTGAGGTGGAAATCGCATCGGATGGCAGTATCTCATCCGAGAAGGACGGTTCATTTGCCGTTGCTACTAACAGGCTTCGAAATACAGATCAGAAGAAAACCATCACCAAACGTTATCGAATCAAGATGACCATACTGGAGAATGGTGAGATTAGGGAGTTACATCATACCATTGAGAGTGATGTGAAGGTTACCCCCTTTGCCTTTACCCAGTCCTGGGATATGG
>JAZLHG010000250.1:0-2011 GCA_045616705.1 Lachnospiraceae bacterium
AAAAGAGAACAAATAGGAGATAGCATGGTTTTTAACATCCGTTATAGCATTGCCCGAGTATCTATATAGTCATTTTTTTATGTCTATTTTCATTTCCAGAACACAGTAGACAACGGCAGCAACAAGTATTATGGATTTCTGCTGTTTGCTACATTAATTGCCAGCGTTCTGGATACAGTTACCGCAATTACGGATTCCTACGTTACCTCTATCCCTCTTTCAGTTAACTATTTTGCAAATTCCATTTACTTTGTTTCTACTATGGTATCTGTATATGCCTTAACGCTTTATGTACAGGCGTTGATTCCCAAGGAGAAACGTGGTCAGATTATGAACCGCGTTAACCTGGGACTGGCCATCGTGTACAGTATTTTCGCGATGCTGAACCCATTTACCAAGTTGATTATCTATTTTAGTGAGGACCATGTTTATAGCCATGGCCCTTGGTATCTCATCATTTACCTGATGCCGCTTTATTATCTGGTATTTACGGTTATTCGTCTTCTACACATTCGTAAGATGCTTACCAGGCGTCAGTTTATGTCAGTACTGTTATTTGTTGTATTTGTCAGTACCGGTGTTGTCTCGCAGATACTGTTCTTTAAGTCTACTTTGATTAGCTTTTTCTGCTGTGCGCTGGGTGTTATGATAATCATTTTCACCTTTGAGACGCCGGACTATCCCAAACTTCTGAAAACTACGGATGAACTGATACGAAGTCAGAAAATGTTGGAGGATGCCAACGAAAGAGAGAAAGGGATTACCAAGACCCTTCACCAGTTGATGAAATCCGCTTCCTGGGCGCTTTATATGGACGAGAACGGTAACATGAAGGAAGCCGTATGGAGTGATGAGTTCTTTAAACTCTTGGGATATGACCCTAAGGATTATAAAGGGGAAACCGCAAATGTATGGCAGGAGAATCTGCACCCTGATGACATGGAGAGAGCAATCAATAGCTTCATAGGAGGCATGCAGGGTGTCCAATATAATGAAGAACACAGACTTCGTTCGGCAGATGGTACCTACCATTGGTATCGAGGTAGTGGCGAACCCAAATACGATGAGAATGGCAGAATGACCAGTTATCAGGGTGTCATTCAGAATATTGATGAAGAAAAAGAAAAAGAGCGTCTGGTAGCAGAACGTCTGCAGGCATTGGAAGAATTGGAGAAATCTCAGGATGAACTGCGAAGAACCTTATTCCTGGCGGAAGAAGCCAGCAGGGCGAAGACGACATTTCTGTCCAATATGTCTCATGATATTCGTACGCCTATGAACGCCATTGTGGGCTTCACAGACTTGGCGTTGGCTCATGTTGGCGATGCTGCGGAGGTGGAAGATTGCCTTGGAACCATTCGTACTTCGGCAAACCATTTGCTGTCTCTAATTAATGACGTTTTGGATATGAGCCGTATTGAGAGCGGTAAGGTAAAAATGGAACCTGCACCCTGTGATCTTAAACTCCTTCTCAAAGAGTTGAAGAGTATGGTGCAGTCCAATGTTCTTGAGAAGAAGCAGTCCTATATAGAAGATTACAGCAACCTTCGCGACAACTATGTGATGTGTGACCGCCTGCGTATGAATCAGGTGATGCTAAATTGCATCGGCAATTCCATCAAATTCACTCCGGAGGGTGGTAGGATCAGTATTATAGTAGAGCAGGAGACAACCGCAAGAGAAGGATTTGCTTATTATATTATTCGCATTGCGGATAACGGAATCGGCATGTCCAGACAGTTCTTGGAGCATGTGTTTGAGCCTTTTGAACGAGAGAAATCTTCTACAATCAGTAAGACCCAGGGAACCGGTCTTGGTATGGCAATTACTAAGAACCTGGTAGAAATGATGGGGGGAACCATTGTAATTGACAGTGCTGAAAATGTGGGAACCATTTATACCATAACCCTGCCATTAAAACGCTTAACCGAAGAAGAGAAGAAGGAAGTGCAGGCGCAGAATCAAATGATGATTCCTGCCGAAGAACTGGTGAAAAATCTCCAGGGCCGTA
>JAZLHG010000251.1:0-3435 GCA_045616705.1 Lachnospiraceae bacterium
GGCAACAACGCCGATTATAGCCGGGAAGACAATCATAATATAACCGGTATTGGCAATACAACTCTTAACGGAACGGGTATCATCCATTCCGAAATACTGGGAAGTTACGATTCCACCACCGGAGGCAATACCGTTACAGAGTGCGAAGAATAAGAAGGAGACACTGCCTGTGGTACCAATGGCAGCCAGCGCGTCCGCACCCACCAGTCTTCCAACCACAACGGAATCTACAATATTATATAACTGCTGAAACAGGTTGCCGATCAGCATGGGAATTGCAAAGGAGATTAATAATTTCAGGGTATTCCCCTCGGTCATATTGACTGTATTTTCTCTGGACATAGTTAGCCTCTGAATCTTTATTTTTCAGTTAATTATTATAGTGCTTTTCATCATAACATGATATAGTTAATTGCGGTTAACTTTTATTTTTCTATCTATAAGAAATATAAATAGAAATACCGGAAGAAATATGAATAGAGATTATAAAAGAGATTACATTTCTAGTATAAGGAGAACAAAATGGACGCATATTCACATCGTAAATCCGCTCACATGGTACAATTTGTGGACGAAACAGGGGTTCCTGTTGCCAATGCCGATATTAAGGTGAAGCTAATCAATCATGAATTCTTATTTGGCTCCGGTGCTTTTGATTCTCTTCCTGCTACATCGGAAGGTGATATGGGGGAAGTAGACTTCTACCAGGATAAGGTGGCTCCCACCAAGGAGTTCTATCAGGACCGTATGGAGAAATGGCTTCAGATCTTTAATTATGGTACCATTCCCTTCTACTGGGGTGGATTTGAGCCCAAGGAAGGGGAACCTCTTACCGACAGCAGAATGAGAGCAGCGAAATTCTTGAAGTCCAATGGTGCCAGAGTAAAGGGTCATCCTCTTTGCTGGCACACCTCCTGTGCCGACTGGCTGATGGATTATGATAACGGAACCATTCTTGAGAAGCAGCTTGAGAGAATTCATAGAGAGGTGTCTACTTTTAAGGGTGTCATCGATATGTGGGACGTCATCAATGAAGTGGTGATTATGCCGGTATATGACCGTTATGATAATGCCATTACCAGAATCTGTAAGGATTTAGGCAGAGTCGGTCTTGTGAAGGAAGTCTTTAATGCGGCTCACGATGCCAATCCGGATGCGGTATTATTAATCAACGACTTTAACTTATCCGAGAGCTATCGAATCCTTATTGATGGATGCTTAAATGCAGGAGTTCCCATTTCTGCCATCGGTATTCAGACCCACCAGCATCAGGGGTACATGGGAAGGGAGAAGTTAGAAGACATTCTGAACCGTTACTCCTTCTTCGGACTGCCTATGCACTTTACGGAGAATACACTGGTATCCGGTGAGATTATGCCTGCACACATCGTAGATTTAAATGATTACCAGGTTGAGAAATGGCCTACCACACCGGAAGGAGAGGAGCGCCAGATGAAGGAATGGAAGGAGATGTATGAGATTCTCTTTGCCCATCCCTTAGTGGAAGCGGTAACCGGTTGGGATTTTGCCGATGGCGCATGGCTTCATGCTCCCAGTGGTATCATTCGAGAAGATAATTCCCTGAAACCTGCCTACCATGAGATTAAGAGACTGGCTCATGAACAGTGGCATACAGAAGGCGTGATTCACACTGATGAGAACGGTATGACCTGCCTGGAAGGTTACCGAGGACTGTATTCCCTGACTGCCGGGGAACTGACAGCAGAATATACACTGAAGAAGGCTGATGAATCTTCAGAGATTCCTAAGATTCTGCTACGGTAAACAGATGGATTCTATAGGTGATTAATCTATAATAGATTCAGAAATATTCGATTTGGGAAGTAACTATGTTCAACTTTAAACGTAAAAGCAAATCCGAAAACTTAAATCGTGAAGAATTGTTTGAAAATGCCCCTGTCTGGAAGGCGATATTTACACTGACCATTCCCATGATTATCAGTTCCATTGTGGCAATGATCTATAACCTATCGGATACTTATTTCGTAGGTGCCTTAAATGATCCCATACAGAATGCTGCAATTACTCTGGCAGCACCGGCCATGACTTTATTTTACGGAGTGACCAACTTGTTCGGTATCGGTGGCTCTTCGCTGATGAGTCGCAGCATGGGTGTTAAGGATATTGATAAGGTCAAACGCGCCTCAGCAACCAGTGCTTATTTGTCTTTTGTATGCGCAGTTATGTTAACCGCTGTTACACTGTGCTTCAGAACGCAGACCCTTAATATTCTGGGAACAGATCCGGAGACGCTGACGGCTACCGGAGACTATATGTTCTGGACAGTGAGCATGGGCGCCATTCCTTCGGTTATGAGTATTGTGTTCAGCTATCTGCTTCGTGCGGAAGGCCGGTCTATGCAGGCCAGTATTGGCCAGATTAGTGGCTGTATCCTGAATATTATCCTGGATCCGTTCTTCATTATGCCATGGGGATTGAACCTTGGTGCACAGGGTGCGGGACTTGCCACATTCATTGCCAATGTGGTGGCATTTGGGTATTTTATAACCATTATTATGAAGGAGAGAAGCAACAGTTACGTTTGCTTGAATCCGAGTTATGTAACCTTTCGGAAAGTCATACTTGCTGAAATCTTTATCGTGGGTATACCCGGTGTTTTTCAGAATATTCTCAATGTAGTCAGTATGACGGTGTTAAATAATCTGGTGGCAGGCTATGGTGCCAATGCGGTTGCGGCAGTAGGCATTGCCAATAAGATTAACCAGCTGCCTATTCAGATTGTATTTGGATTTACCCAGGGTGTAATGCCATTGATTGGATATAACTACGCTGCGAAGAATTACCCACGAATGAAGGAATCAATCCGGAAGACTTATGTGGCAACCATATCTTCTCTGATGGTGATTCTGGTATTGTTTAATGTATTCGGAACAGAGATTATCAGATTCTTTATGGATTATCAGGATATCGCAGCCACAGGCTCCTGGTTCTTAAGCGGATTTGGCTACAGCCTGCCCTTTATGTGTATTGACTTTATGATGGTCGGTATCAGCCAGGCTTTTGGAATGGGTAAATACGCCCTTGTATTTTCTTTCCTTAGGAAGGTATTCTTAGAGATTCCATTGATATTTGTCCTGAATATCCTAGGTGGAGTTCACGGCATTGCTTATGCTCAATGTACCACCGAAGTCATCATGGCTATTGTATCGATTATCATTCAGATTCAACTTTTTAGAAAACTTAGTATACAGACAGAACCCGGACGCTCTTAATGACAAAAAGAGCGTCTTTTTGTATAATAACAGACATAAAAAAGGGAGCCCCATAAAAGGGAATAAGGGAAGCGTGAATAAAATGGATAGAAGTAATGATATAAGAAAAAATAGAAGAATGAATACAAGTATATCGAATAGAGCGCAGGTTTGCATTTGCCTGGTTCTGTGTGTGCTGGGA
>JAZLHG010000252.1:0-4389 GCA_045616705.1 Lachnospiraceae bacterium
AATCAAAAATATGGGGAATATAAGTCTTTATTGCATACATTGAAGTTTGATTCGTCGTTTTTCCTTAACTCTGTAATTCTAACGGATAGCTTAAAATCAACGCAGATAGAAGGAACTCAAGTCTCTCAGGATGAGATGTATTATCTTCATTATATGCCGGAAAACGATGATAATAGGGAAATTAAGAACCTAAAGAGAACAGTTGAGTATGCATCTGCACAAATTATATCCGGAAATAAAATTGATTTGAATTTAGTTAACAAAATGCATAGCATTATTTTGGATAGTGTTAGGGGTTCTAACAGAAATCCTGGTCAGATTAGAGATATGCAAAACTGGATTGGACCAAGAGGCTGTACAATTGAAACTGCAACTTTTGTTCCACCGGCTCCGGAAGAAGTGTATGGCTTATTAATGAATCTCTTTGACTACATGAATAATGAATTTATTGATCCATTATTAGTTAATGTTGCAATTTCCCATGCTCAATTTGAAACAATACATGCATATAAAGACGGAAATGGAAGATTAGGTCGAGCAATAATTCCAATACAAATGGCCATGTTAGACGAAAGTATTCCTATTTTGTATTTGTCGGAAATATTAGAGTTATATAAACCTGCCTATCAACGTAATCTCATGGAACTTAGGAGAGGGAATATATTAGGTTATCTCAAATTTTTCATGCAAGCAATCATTGACCAGTGTGGTAATTATATAAGTAAAATCTTAAGAATAAATCAAATATATGAGGAAGATTTAGAAACAATAAGAGTGATAAAGGGTAATTCGGTATACCAAATCATGCCTCTTATTATGAAACAGATTGTATTCACCAAAAAAGAGATGCAAGATGAATCAGGATTGTCCGAGCAGACTGTATCAAGAGTAGTAAATCAGTTAATAGATTTAAATGTAATTGTAAGAGATTCAACAGTGATGAAAAAGGGTTATAGATATCAAAGAGTATATGAGGTGTTTATCGGGTCAGAATAGTGTCCCCCAAATGTATTCTCCTAGTCCTCAATACAAATTGGTTAACCATAAAGAGGGGTAGAAATTAAAAATTCACATTACTATTCACATTACGAATTTCCCTCTTGACCCTTACGTTACGTCATAGTTTAGAGTATGATGAGAGCGGAGGTGATACCAATGATGACAGTCAATCAGGTAAGCAAACTGACAGGCGTAAGCATACGTACTTTGCAGTACTATGATACAATCGGACTCTTGAAGCCGGCCGAATATACGGAGTCCGGGTATAGAATGTATGACGATACATCCCTGGAACGCCTGCAGCAGATACTACTGTTTCGGGAATTAGAGTTTCCTCTTAGAGACATTAAGGAAATCATGGATGCCCCGGGCTTTGACCGAGACAAAGCCTTGGTACAGCAGATTGAACTGCTTACCTTGAAGAAAAATCATCTGGAGAATCTAATTCACTTCGCTCAAAACGTAAGAAGAACAGGAGTGAAACATATGGATTTTAGAGCATTTGATACCAGTATAATTGACGCTTATACGAAGCGCGCCAAAGAGCAGTGGGGGCATACCACTGCATATAAAGAGTTCGAGGAGAGAACCGGTAACTTAACAGAGGACGAACAGGCATCTGCCTATAATGAATTCATGCAGATTTTTGCAGAATTTGGACAGATGAGAGACTTAAGTCCGGAAGATAAACAGGTACAGTTACAGGTTCGCAAACTACAGGACTATATTACAGACCATTTCTACCAGTGTTCCGATGAGATTTTGGCGGGTCTGGGAATCATGTACAACGACGGCGGTGACTTCACCACCAATATTGATGCTGCAGGCGGAAGTGGTACAGCAGCATTTGTAAGTGCCGCAATCGAGAAATTCTGTAAGCGGTAGAGATACGGCATATTCCCCTTGCGTTAAGCGTACTAACGATTTACTATAGTATAGATGTAAAAAATAAGGAGACTGAAGATGTACGCTGACGAGAATGTAATCAAGATTAAACACGAAGTATTATACGAAGTTGCCAAGCTTGCTTTCTCCGGTGAGTTAAGAACCCGGAAGGAAGATATTCCCTATACGCTGATTAAGGGACCCAAGCCACAGTTTCGTTGTTGCATTTATAGAGAGCGCGAGATTATCCGTGACCGTGTGAAACTGACATCCGGAGAGACCTTATATGGTAATTCGGACAATGTGATTCAGGTCATTCATTCAGCCTGCGAAGGTTGTCCCATCTCCAGTTATACCGTAACGGAGAACTGTCAGAACTGTATGGGTAAGGCATGTATTAATGCCTGCAAGTTCGGTGCGATTGAGCCCGGAAGAATTCGTTCCCATATCGATTCTACCAAGTGTAAGGAGTGCGGTAAGTGTGCGGAGGCTTGTCCTTATAACGCCATTGCCCACCTGGTAAGACCCTGTAAGAATAGCTGTCCTGTAGGCGCCATTGACTATGATGAGGATGGCATCTCCATCATTGATGAGAGTAAGTGTATTCGCTGTGGTAAGTGTATTCACAGCTGTCCTTTCGGTGCAATCGGCTCTAAGACCTTTATTGTGGATGTCATCGAAGCACTGAAGTCCGGCAAGAAGATTTATGCCATTGTTGCACCTGCAACAGAAGGCCAGTTTGGACCGGATATTACCATGGCAAGCTGGAAGAAGGCTATGGAAGAGGTTGGTTTCACCGGATTCTACGAAGTAGGACTTGGTGGAGACATGACCGCATATTATGAGGCACAGGAATGGCTTGAGGCATTTGAGAAGGGTGAGAAGAAAGTAACCAGTTGCTGTCCGGCCTTTGTAAATCTGGTGCGTAAGCATTATCCGGAGGTTAGCGACCGTATTTCAACCACCATTTCACCTATGGCGGCTGTGTCCAGGATGATTAAGGCGAAGGAGCCTGACGCCCAAGTCGTATTTATCGGACCTTGTATTTCCAAGAAATCCGAGGTGTTGGATCAGAGAATTGAAGGTAATGCGGATTATGTACTTACCTACAGTGAGATCAGAGCAATCATGCGTGCCAAAGATGTACAGCTGATGCCTGCAGAGAATAATTACCAGGAGTCTTCCGTATTCGGTAAGAGATTCGGTAATTCCGGTGGTGTTACTGCTGCTGTAGTAGAGAGCATCAAGGAACTGAAGGCCGACTGCAATCCTCAGGTATGCAAAGCCAACGGTGTTGATGAGTGTAAGAAGGCTCTCCTTATGATGAAGCTTGGCAGATTGCCGGAGGATTTCATCGAGGGTATGGTCTGCGTAGGCGGCTGTGTAGGAGGACCCAGCGCATATAATAATCAGGTTACTACCAAGAAGTTTAGAGATGAGCTTCTTAGCAGAGCCGATCTTAGATTAATTCATGAGAATCTTGATTCCTATGATATGGATAGCTTCAAGATGCATAGAGGAGAATAATGATGAGACGTAAATTTACAGCAATGATAATCGTGCTGGCAATGCTTGTTTCGTGCACAGCAGGATGTGGTAAGCAGAATGCGGTAGAGGATACCGTAATTAAGGTAGGTGCAATGTCAGGCCCTACCGCTATGGGAATGGTTAAGCTTATGAGCGATGCAGAGGCAGGAACTGCAGTGAACAAGTATGAGTTCGCAGAACTTGCTACAGAAGCATCCGCATTTGTAAGTTCTCTTGCAACAGGTGAGTTGGATATTGCTTGCGTGCCCTCCAATTTGGCATCCGTGATTTATAACAAGACCCAGGGTCAGGTTGAGATTCTTGCAACCTGTAACCAGGGCGTGCTCTACGTTGTGGACCGTACCGAAGCAATCGGCTCCCTTACGGATCTGGCAGGTAAGGATGTGTACATGACCGGTGAAGGTGCCGTTCCGGAATATACGGTACGATATCTCCTGTCGTCTAATGGACTGAATCCCGATTCTGACGTAAATATTCACTGGTGTGCAGATACCACAGAGGCCCTTTCTTATGTACAGGCTGATGAGACCGCTATTGCAATTCTGCCCCAGCCTTTTGTAATTGCAGCATGTGCACAGGTTGACGGACTGCAGGTTGCGCTGAACCTGAATGAAGAGTGGAACAAGCTTGGCAATGGCTGTAACATCATTACCGGTGTGGTAGTTGCCAGAAAGGATTTCGTTGAGAAGAATCCCAATGCTACGAAGGTGTTCCTTACAGAGTATGCAGCATCTGTTGATTATACCAACGGTAACCAGGAAGAAGCTGCCAAGTTAATTGAGAAGTACGGAATTGTTGCCAAGGCACCGATTGCCCAGAAGGCAATTAACGGATGTAACCTTGTATGCATGACCGGTGCGGATATGAAGAAGGTAGTATCCGGTTTCTTACAGATTCTGTTTGAGCAGAATCCGGCCAGTGTTGGCGGAAATATGCCGGCAGATGATTTCTATTACG
>JAZLHG010000253.1:0-9076 GCA_045616705.1 Lachnospiraceae bacterium
ATGTTGGGAGATGCCATGTCAATCTTAGCGCGAAGCACCTTCTCGCCATCCGCATATACACCGTTCTTCATCTCTTCAAACAGCTTCAGATTCTCCTCAACAGATCTGTTTCTGTAAGGTGACTCCTTACCGGGTGTCTCAAAGGTTCCTCTGTATTCTCTGATCTCATCGGCGCTTAAATCACAGACATAAGCCTTACCCTTCTGAATCAGCTTAATTGCACCCTCATACATCTTATCAAAATAATTGGATGCAAAATATAATCGATCTTCCCAATCAGCACCAAGCCATGCAACGTCAGCCTTAATAGACTCAACGAACTCTGTCTTCTCCTTGGTGGGATTGGTATCGTCAAATCTTAAATTGAACTTACCACCGTACTGCTTAGCAAGTCCGGAATTTAAAAGAATGGACTTAGCATGTCCAATATGAAGATATCCGTTAGGTTCCGGAGGGAATCTGGTACAGATGCTCTCATACTTGCCTTCTTCCAAATCTTTATCAATAATCTGCTCAATGAAATTACGGGATACTACTTCTGTCTTAACTTCTGATTTTACTTCTTCCATAACCTTTTTCTCCTCTGTTTCGGTATCTATCATTATACTTCATATTCTGTTATTTTCCAAGGTTTTCTTGTAATTATGTAAATCATCAACTATAATAAAATAGAAGAAATATCCTTACGTCTATACATCATTTGGGGAGGTTTGTTATGAACGTAAGAAAAGTAGAACCCGGCGAGGTTATTTTCCATGAGGGGGAGCATGTAAATCTGCTGGATATCGTGGCAGAAGGTACCGTTTCACTGACGCTACCATCTTCTTCCTGCAAAGCAGAAAAGGGATGTCTTATTGGCATTCCCGAATCTGATGCTGTGGTGATTCCTTATACTGCTACAGCCAAAACGGCTGTAACCTTATATCAGTATGATTACCAGTCATTTGACGACTTAAGAGCAGTACTGACTGCCAATCACGACGCCTGCGGACTGATTGCATTCTGCTATACCCAGATGCTGTCGGATCAGGTTGATTTCTATCGCAGTCTGCTCTCATCCTGTCAGATTCTCTATGATACCATTGTTGAACAATATACCGCTTATACCGAGACCTGTAAGTTAGTGGGCAGCAAGCCCAAGGAACTTCCCGGACTTCAGCAGCTTAAGGATTTCCAGTCCAAATCAGAAATCACCGAATGGACACTTGATTATTATCAGTCCATCTCCTCATTTGCTCCCGGCAAATGGAAAGCGTTCTACGATCAGGAGATTCCCGCCGTTACAGGTTTCCTGATTCGCGCAGGTGCAGACTATAAGAGCATCGCACATTCTATTGAATCCCTTCATACCCACCTGGATATGATCTGTGATTTGATTGTGAGCGAATATAAGATTGATCTCTTCACATTCTATGTGGAACTCTTCGAGGAGTCTATTATCCGCAAATTCCCCGCCGATTCCATTTGTGAAGCGATTGAACAGATTATTGAGACCGTAGAGTCCACTCCTGCCATTGATGCAACAGTTGCCCGTGCAAGATTCAAAGAGTATCGTGCTCTGATGCCTAAGCCCCCTGCCGCACAGGCTGCAGGACTTGAAGGCAGTGGTATGGATGAAGCAACCATCAATGCTATTATGGAAGAATTACGGGATTCTCTTGATATTATCCTTACCTATTCAGGCATTGGCGAACAGGCTGCATCTGATTATAGATCCCTCGTCCGTAAGTATGCATCTCAGCCTGACAGAAACAGTTCCGAAGACAGCTGCAGGTCTCTTCGCAAGTCGCTTACTGCCGGTTTCTACGAGATCTACCGTCAGGCCTTTTTCCATAGCATACAGGGCGAGAATATTCCAATTGTGGTTAAAATGTTCTTCCTGTTCGGATATATGGACATATCCCTCTGTGGGGAAAATAACGCCTTCCTGTTGTATCTAATCAGCAGAGATTATCAGCCCGATGCCTCCGGCCATATTTTTACATTCTACGAATGGCTTACACAGATTTATAACAATCGCAAGGAAAACTGTGTCAGCGAATTTAACGAAGATTACGCAGATTATTTAAGGAAGCTGAAATCTAATAAGAAGATCACAGATGCCGAAGAGGCTTCTGCGTTAAGAAATGGCAAAAATCGTGTGAACTATGAAATAGACAATATGTTCCGCTCCGTTAATAAGATGGTATCCGGACATATTCTTACCTTCTGCCCTGTATTCTCCGATCATGAAATCTATCGTCCCATTCAGGATATTCTCCTGAGTGCGGAACAGATTAAGAAAGGTCTGGCTTCTATTCGGGACATCGATTTCTCGCTGTTCTATCGCGAGACCACCTTTGCTGCACCTGAGGTGGGCATTCAAAAGGAACTGATTGATGTAGAAATTCTTCCTGACATTATTCTCATGCCCGGTCACGGCGTAAGAGGTTCCATGTGGCAGGAAATCACCGGTAAGAAGCGTACGACTCCCGCAAGATTTGCATTACCCATTCTCCTAACAGAAGATTTAACCAAGGTATTTGCACATATCTGTGGCGAATTCAGATGGGAACTGTGCAGACGTATTCAGGGTGTCCATTGGAATGATTTAAGTGAACGCTCCCTTACCAGCGATTACTGTGATTATTTAGAGACTTATAGAAGATCCAAGGACTTATCTCCTGAAGCCAAGGAGAAAATCAAATCCGCATATAGTAAATGCCGTAACAATTCCAAGGAAATGTTTGCCAAGGACTATAGTGACTACATCCTTTACGAGGCAAACGGTTCTATTCGACTGAACAAACTGGCCAGGTCTATTCTGTTTAAGTACTGTCCGCTCAGCAAGTCTTACCGCGCGAAGATGAGTAGCAATCCAACCCTCGGCGATATGATTGAGAAATTCAAATTAAAGCGTGCGCACAGCATAAAGCTTGCGGATATTGTACTACAGAGAATAGAAAAGGCCGGCCACAAAGCGCCGGCACCCATTCAGGAATATCGTAAATATCTGGAGAAATAACTTGTTATACCATACCAATCATCAGATACAGAATCAGGGAGCAGGCGCCGAAAAGGGCGGTTGCTCCTGTTATTGTTGCACTAAGAACTTTGTTCTTCTTAACGCTTACATCAAGACCATCTGCGTATATTCCAAGAAGAATAGCTTCAATCGGAATCACCAGACCGGCATATCTAAAGTCCTGAGCGCTGAAGTTGCTGTAGGACAATGCGAAGCCAAAATAACCGGCTAAAATCACCGCATAAGCAAGTCCCAAATACCATTTCCACTCTATTTTAAGGGTTGATTTGCGACCAAACAACATCTTATAGGTTGCATAAAGCGCCATAAAGGCCAGCACAACAGAAACAATCAGAAGAGCTGCACTTACCGGAGTTGCCAAGGGCGTAATCTGATCATAATGATACTCTCCAAACAATGCAGACTTAAAGATTGACAGGAAAACATTGTGTTCATCAAAAGAATTCCCCTGAGAAATCATTGCCGGGAACACTGTCTCCATTCGGAAATCAAACAGCCTCTTCACAAACGGCAAATCTCCATATTGTTCTCCTACCGGAGGGATATAGTTCAAAGGCATATCGAACAGAACCTTATTACGAATTGTCCAGCTCAGTCCAATGGGCACACAAATAACACCAAACAAGCAGTACTGAAGCAGGTATTGACGCCACTGATCCTTCTCTGTAATCAGCTTCAGCAAGAACAATGCCGCAACTGCAGGTGCAATTAATCCGGCTGTCAGCTTAGCCACCATAGAAAGACCGATTGCAAAGGCCAGAAGAACAATGGTATACCACTTCGGGCGCTTATACCATACGATTCCAAGATAAAAAGCCAATGTCATTAAGAACAATGCCAATGCATCATTGTTAATGCTTCCGGAGAAAATCGTAAACATCGGATGCAATGCGGAAATCACCATGGTAATCAGAGTACCACGTTTTCCAAGTTCCAACTCCTTACACACGAAATACACCAGGATCATCATGGCACTCATATAGAAGAAGGTCAGCCCCTGCACATTCTCCTGGGCAAATTCCTGGGGAAGACCCAGCACAAGGCAGATTTTCATCCATATTGCGGATACAATATGGTGCAGGGGTGGCTGGAAGAATCCCCAGAGCTTGCGGGGATCGAAATCCGGAATCGCCTTATGTTCCAGAATATAAGTAATATAAGATGCGTGTCCTTCACCTGCGGTAAAATCAATCACATCATGCTGTCTGTTCCAGTATCCGGTATACAATACATAACTAAACTTCACGAATGTACCTGCAAAGATCACCCAGAACACCGGAGTGGTCTTAATATATTTGCGACAGGATACCAGAAGTAAAATCAAAGCAAGACAGCTCATAAAATACTGAGCTGTCTTAAGTGTCTCTCTTGTCTGGTTAAATCCAAAACAAAGAATCAGCATTGCTCCAATCAGAGCAAGAAACGGTTCAATTCTAAAGGAAGGTTTATTGTTCATAAACAAATTATCCTATGTCAATTACTTGCAGTGGCTGCACTTGCCGCAGTCACCTTTCTTATCCCAACAGTAAGTACACAACTTCTCTGCAGGAATTCCAACAGACTGAATCATATCATCCAGACGATGGAATCTTAAAGAGGTGAAATTCAACTGCTCTCTAATCTTCTCCACCATATCGTGATACTCTATGCTATCGGGATCCGCATACTTACGAAGCACTTCGTCACTAACATCTTCACCTTCGAATTCGCGAATAATACGTCTGGTAATTAAATCGTATTCTGAATTAGAACGTGAGAAGTTTAAGAACTTACACCCGTACAAAAGAGGCGGGCAGGCAGGTCTGATATGAACTTCCTTGGCACCACTCTTGTATAAAAACTCGGTTGTCTCACGTAGCTGTGTTCCACGAACGATGGAATCATCAATCAGCAAAAGCTTCTGATCACGAATCAGCTGATCCACAGGAATCAGTTTCATTCTTGCGATCAGATTTCTCTGGCTCTGATCTGTAGGCATGAAGGAACGAGGCCAGGTAGGTGTGTACTTAATAAAAGGTCTTGCAAAAGGAATACCGGATGCATTGGCATATCCGATTGCATGCGCGATACCGGAGTCCGGAACACCTGCAACAATATCCGGTGTAACATTATCACGACCGGCCAGCAATTCACCGCAGCGATATCTCATATTCTCAACATTAACGCCCTCATAGGAAGAAGTAGGATAACCGTAGTAGATCCAGAGGAATGTACAAATCTTCATCTCCTCTCCGGCTTCCTTCACAGTCTCATAACCCTCAGGAGTTACATATACAATCTCACCGGGGCCCAACTGTTTCTTATCCTCATATCCTAAGTTAATATAAGCGAAACTCTCAAAAGAAATACAGTATGCATCCTTCTTACCGCCAATCATAATGGGGGTACGGCCATACAGGTCTCTGGCAGCATACAGACCGGAATCGGTCATAATAAGAATGGTCATAGAACCATCAATCACCTGCTGTGCATAAGCAATACCTTCTACGAAGGAATCCTTCTGGTTAATAATGGATGCAACTAATTCCGTGGGATTAATATTGGAACCACTCATCTCAAGGAATTGGGTACGACCGTTGGCAAAAGCATCCGCAACCAGCTCATCAATGTTATTGATCTTACCAACAGTAGCAATGGCATAGCTGCCAAGATGTGAATGAATCAGTAACGGCTGAGGCTCATAGTCCGAGATACAACCGATACCGATATTGCCCTTCAGTTCCATCACATCACGATCAAACTTGGTTCTAAAAGGTGAATTGGTAATGTTATGAATAGCACGATCAAATCCTCTCTCACCGTGAACGGCCATGCCGCCACGTCTCGTGCCTAAATGTGAATGATAGTCCGTTCCGAAGAACAGATCAAGTACGCAGTCCTCCTTGGATGCAACACCAAAAAATCCGCCCATGCTATTTCCTCCTCAGTGTAACTTAACACGTAGTTATCATAGCATGTGCGGATTTTGTTTTCAATTTGAATAATTTTTTATTCGGCAAAAAAGATTTGTCTAACCCACCGGTGCAGTAATATACCCTTCCGCATCGATAGCATTCTGAGATTCCGGGAAATCTCTCATTAGCTGGATATACAGTTCATCCGCTTTCTGAGTATCTCCGGACTGTCTGTAAGCATGTGCAAGATTCATCAGAATATCCGAATCCGAGCTATCTAACGCCCAAGCCTTATTGAACTCGCGAATGGCAGTATCGAAATCACTCTGACGCATTGCTCTTCTTCCGTTGTCCATATACTGCTTCACTGCCTTAAGTCCTGCTGCACTATACAACTTACGATAGAGATTCAGGAATGTGGGTGATACTTCATCCAGTGCATCATCGGAAATATTACCCAACGCTTCCATAATTTCTTCTGCCTTATCCGGCTCTTCTAAGTAAATGGTGCAAGCAGTATTCAGATAATCGTTAATGGTAATATTACCTGCATTACCTGTCATCTCATCAATCTGAAGTTTCAAATCTTCCACTTCCTGCTGAGATTCACCAAGTTGCTCCAGTACCACCTGCTTATCTGCCTGTTCCGCTGTAAGCTGTTCGCTAACACTCTTGAACTTCTCATCATTCTCCGCAGCGGCCTTCTCAATTCTGGCAGGTGCAATCAGATACCAGCAAATAGCAATACCAATTACAATACCGATTACAATATTAATAATACTGGAGAAGCCAATCTTCTCCTTTTGATAATTAGGCTGAATGATGGTCTCATTACCGCTTTGATAACTAAACACCTCACCTGCTGCCTTTTTCTTCTTGCCGCTGTTCTTCTCTTCCTGCTCGGTAAGTACTCTGTTTACTTCCTTCAGATAAGTCAGAAGTGTCGTGTTATTGGTATCAATCTTAATAGCACGAAGGAGAATAGTACGAGCCTTCACGTAATCCTCGGTTGTGATATATAGAAGAGCCAACAGTTCATAGCCCTTAATCAGATTCTGATTAATAGACAGAACCTTTTTCAACTGAATGATTGCCAGATCCTGTGAATCCATATGGCAGTAATTCAACGCCTGATTATACTTCTTCAGCGTCTGGTTGATAGTATCCAACTGGGTCGGATTACTCTGTAGTTCCTGAATATAATCATCCGCAATATTCTTGGAACTCTCCAGATTCTTACTGATAATCCATTCGGACATAGCAAGAACTGCCTCGCCCATTTCGAAGTAGACCAGACCAAGCAAATTTCTTGCATGGATATTTCTCTTATTATACTTAAGACTCATTCGAAGGCTGTTCACAGCACCTGAAAGATCTCTTACTTTGGCTTTCTCGAGACCGTCATTATACAGACTGTTGGAAGTTTTCAGAATCTTCTTATAAGCTCCTACATCCGCACCACAGGCCGTACAGAAATCATGCTCGGAAAGTCGATTTCCACATACATAACATTTCATATTACATCACCGGAGTTCCCTGCTGCATCGGCTGCTGCATAACCTGCTGAGGAGGAGTGTTCGCTGCCTGTTGTTCCTTCGCCTGCTTCATCATGGACATAAGAATGTCTGTAAGATCCGTTAAATCATGATCATACACAGCATCCTCAACTTCATCAACCTCCATACTGGGGTGAAATTTCTTCAATTCTTCTTCAAAATTAATCATAACAATACCACCGATTCTAATCTGTGTACTATTTCAGGCTTGCAATTCTCTCACGAACCTGTTCAAGCATCTGGGTGTACTTTGCGAGTTTCTCTTTTTCTTCGTTAATCTTAGCTTCAGGAGCTTTGCTGATAAACTTCTCATTCTTAAGCATTCCGTCTGCTCTTGCGATTTCACTCTGAAGCTTCGTCTCTTCCTTCTCAAGACGAGCAAGCTCCGCAGCGATGTCAACCAACTCCGCAAAAGGCATATAAATGGTTGCATTCTCAATTACTACGGATACCGCATCATCTGCAATTCCGCTCTTGTCTGCCTGAACAGTTACTTCAGAAGCGCCTGCAAGGCTTCCGAAGAACAGCTTACCTTCGGTAAAGGTCTTGGCAACACCATCATCTGTTGTAACAACAAATACATGAGCTTTCTTGGAAGGAGCAACATTCATGTCTGCTCTTAAGTTACGAATCATACGAACCGCTTCCTTAATCGCCTCAATTGCTTTCTCATCTTCTTTGTATGCACGATCTTCTGTAGTAACAGGCCATGAAGAAATCATGATGGATTCCTCTTCGTCCTGAAGCGTACAGAAAATCTCTTCTGTAATGAAGGGCATATAAGGATGAAGTAACTTAAGGGCATCAATCAGAACCTCTCTTGCTGTATAAATTGCAGCATTCTGGCTCTTCGCATCATCTGAATTATACAGACGAGGCTTAACCATCTCAATATACCAGTCGCAGAACTCATCCCAAATGAAGTCATATACCTTCTGTACTGCAATACCAAGTTCATACTTCTCCATATTATCGGTTACTTCTGCAACCACGTCATTTAACTTACTGAGAATCCACTTATCTACTGGCTCTAAATCGGAAGCAGCGGGCTTAACAAGTTCCTTACCGTCCATGTTCATCATAATGAAACGGGAAGCATTCCATACCTTATTGGCGAAGTTACGGCTGGCCTCTACTCTCTCATAGTAGAAACGCATATCATTACCCGGTGCATTACCGGTCATCAGTGTCAGTCTCAACGCATCAGAACCATACTTCTCAATTACCTCAAGAGGATCAATACCATTTCCAAGAGATTTACTCATCTTACGACCCTGTGAATCTCTAACCAGACCGTGGATTAATACGGTATGGAACGGAGAATGACCTACATGTTCAAGTCCTGAGAATACCATTCTGATAACCCAGAAGAAAATAATATCATAACCTGTTACAAGTACGTCTGTAGGATAGAAGTAATCCAGTTCTTCTGTCTTCTCAGGCCAACCCAGTGTAGAGAAAGGCCAAAGTGCTGAAGAGAACCAGGTATCCAATGTATCCTCGTCCTGCGTCAGATGTGTACAGCCGCACTTAGGGCACTTATCCGGTGCTGTGCTGCTAACAACAATCTCACCACACTCGTCACAGTAATATGCAGGAAT
>JAZLHG010000254.1:0-5510 GCA_045616705.1 Lachnospiraceae bacterium
GGGTATCCACAGCGCAGACACGAATGGGAAGCTGATGATTGCCCCGAAAAGGGATGGAGGTTAAATCCACAGTAAAGGGAATGTAGCCGCCCTCATGATGGGCAATCAATTGGTCACCTGCATACACATCCGCAATCTGGTCCACCGCTCCGAAATGCAGAAGCAGTCTGGAACCGGCCTTCTTCAGAAGTCCCTCCAGTTCCTCGGTAAGATGCAGCGTATATTCATAGGTAAGCGTATCACCAATCTCACCGGAATAGCCGGACAACTCCGCCTGCGGTGGATAGGGCAATTGTATGGGCTGACCGTTTAAGGTCCAGCCGTCATTCAGAATCTGATAATTCTGTTCTCTTCTCAGATTAGGTCTCGGGTAATTATTCCAGACTGACATATCATCTCTCCGTATCTCTGCGAATTCTAAGAATTGGAATTATGGCAAATACCGCAACAACGGCAGCTGCAAGGAACATGGAATAAGGCGGTACGAAATCATCTCCGTTCATACCCATGGCATCCAGTCCCAGAATCAGCGAAATAATGGGACCAACAATCATGGGAATCAGCACACTGAAGCACATCCGAACGCCTTGCAGTCGACCTTCGCCGCCTTCCGGAATATAATCCTGGAAGTTGGAAGTAAACGCCCCGGTAAGAGATAAGATTCCACCCATCATCAAAACGCCGCCGATGTAGAGAACCACCATTTTGGCAGTAGAATTCAGATACTGAATCAGATAGAAGGACAGAATTCCAATAACGGTAATCGTCAAAAGGGGCAAATAGAATTTCTTACGTCCAAACCGATCAAACAGAACACCCAGCACACCGGTCAACACCGCTGCTCCAACGATAATTACTGCCATAGGAATTACAAATCCGTCTCCCAGACCCAGGGTTTTAATTAGGAAATTAATCAAATATGAGAAAAAGGTCTGCTGTGCAATACCAATGATACAAATCCCGGCCAACGTAATATAGAGCTGAGGATTTGAGCGAATATTCTCTCTTTTGAATCCATAGAAAATCTGCTTAAGGCTTCCGGGCTCAGACTGGATGTGGTCTCCATCTTTTAATACAAACAGCGCCAACAAACCGGCAGCCATAGGAATCAGGCCAATAATGATGAAGAACAGGGCATTGCTGTCATTGGCCGAATTATAGAATCCACCTAGTCCGATGAACACAATCACCACCGCAATAACCGGAAGAATAGACAGAATACCATTCACGCGTCCACGGTTGGTCTCATCGGTATTGTCTGTCACCCAAGCATTAAATGCCGCATCATTGGACGTGGATCCCGCAAAAGTCATCACGCAGTCAAATACAACAATCAGCACGCCAATCAGAATCAGGGAATCGACGCTTGCTCTCATGGGAAGCAAGGCAAATAACATAATGGTCAAGCCCCAGACAATATATCCAATGGCAATAAAGGGCTTACGCTTTCCTACGCGGTCGGACCATGCCCCTGCCAGGAAAGTAGTGGCCGTAGCTGCTATGGCTGATAAAATAACCATCCAGGTGGTTACCATATAAGAAAGGTCTCCTCGTCCGGATCCTGCGAATACATCCTGTGCAAATGTAGCAAAATACATATTCTCTACAACCCAGGCAATCTGTCCGATCAGTCCGAAGAAAATTGCGGAGAACCACAAACGTCCTGTAATTGGTGTTGACGAATTAGATTTCATACCATCATCGTCCTTTCTGTTTCTCTATCTAATTTATATGGAAGAATTACCGGAATTGAAATCCTGCTTTGAATGCAGGGGAGTGGAAGGCCTGTTCATAATCCTTCACATCGTAGATCTCAATCTTAGGAAGGACAATGGTTCCTTCTGTCAAGGCACGGAGCGCCGGTTCAAAGGGGCCGCACCTGCTGCCCACTACCGTAATCTCATTCACCGGAATCATACTCAGATTCACTTCCGCATTGTCTGCATAAGTGCTCTTCAGTACAATGGTTCCCATTTTACGAACAAGACCAATGGCAATACCGATTCCCTTAGGGCTTCCGGTTGCTTCCACAACAACCTCGAAGCTCTCCGGCTCCGGTTTGGTTGTGGTCTTGCCTAATTTCTCAAACAACTTCAATTTCTCTTCACTTAATCCAATTACGGTAAGATCTGCACCAATTAAATGCATGACATTGGCAATACACAGTGCCAGTCTGCCGTCTCCCAGAATGCCTACCGGTGTTCCGGGTGTAATCTTGACCTGCTCAAGAATCTCAAAGGCTGCGGCAAGAGGCTCTGTAAATACTGCAACCTCTGTAGGCAGTTCATCGGGAACCACATGGAGGTTCTCCGTAGCAAGAACCATATATTCTGCAAAGCATCCGTCCTTGCTCAGGCCGGGTGTAGTCCTGTTTAAGCAATGATGGGGTCTTCCGGTATTGCAATAGAGGCAATTATGGCATACTTCGTTAATCTCTCCCACTACTCGTCTGCCGATAAGGGATTCGTTATCCGATTCTTCTACCACACCGACAAATTCATGACCCATTACGCCCTTGAAATCCGGTCTGTATCCTTTGAGAATTTCTTTGTCGGTATTACATACCGCCGATAAGAGAATCCGAATCAGACTCTCCCCTTCTCCTCTAACCGGTTTGGGAAGGTCATCTCTATAGACTCCTTTGGTTCCGTCATAATATAATCCGCGCATCCTGGCACCTCTTTATGATTTATTATTGTAATTGTACCATTTTGACAAGGAACCATTCAATGTATATAATAAAAAGTAATCAATTCCTAATAGGAGACGAACTATGGACGACTTTAAGATGTCAATCGTAGTCCCGGTTTACAACGAAGAGAACGGTATTACTCCATTCCTCTTAAGAACCGAGAAGGTTGTTGAAGAAATCGGCTGCGATTATGAAATTATTTTCTGTATGGATCCCTGTACAGACCATACCTATGACGTAATTAAAGAGCACATGCTGATTAATAAGCACGTGAAGTTAATTACCATGAGCAGAAGATTCCGTCAGGCAGCAGCGACTATGGCTGGCGTACTGAATTGTACCGGTGATGTATGTGTTGTGATTGACGTTGATTTACAGGATCCCCCTGAAGTCATTACCGATCTGGTTGCTAAATGGAAGGAAGGCTATGACGTGGTATATGCACAGCGTATCGATCGTCAGGGCGAGACCCGTCTTCGTAAGTTAATTGACTTAACCGCTTACCGTGTGATCAACTTCTTATCCGATGTAGAGATTCCTGTTGATACCGCAGACTTCCGCCTCATTAATCGTCGCGTCATCGAAGAGATTCGTAAGATGCCCGAGACCAATATGTTCTTCCGCGGAATGGTATCTTATGTAGGATTCAAGCAGGCAGCTGTCAGATATCACAGAGAAGCACGCGAAGCAGATACCAGTAAGTACAACCGTTTCTTCGGTGAGTTCAGAATGGGCTTCCACGGTTTGTTCTGCTTCTCCAGCAAGCCCCTTGAATATGTTACTTTCCTTGGCATGTTCATTACCGGCTTCGGTGTTCTGCTCAGTGTCATTCGTTTTCTTCAGAAGACATTCAGCAAGACCAAGAAGACCATTGTATCCGGAACTGCAGCTCTGATTTGGGTGATCGGTGGATTACAGATCTTTGTATCCGGTCTTTTAGGTGAGTACATCACCAGAATCTATGATGATGTGAAGGGCAGACAGAGATTCATCATTGATGAATTTGATGAGAACGATCAGTAATTGAATCTAATAATTCCGATTTATATTTGCGCCGAAGTAGTAGTTATCTATTATTTCGGCGCAATCATTTTATAGTTATTTTCTCGATATTTTTACTTTTTCTAATTTTTTTTAAATTTTTTTGTAACGAATGAGTAACACGCTCGTCTAATCTTTGTAAGCAAGGAGGTGAAACGCAGAAACATGGATTTCGAAGTCCTTTATAACATGTATTATAAACAGGTTTTCTCATTTGTTATGACTCTTACTCATAACAGGGAACTTGCAGAAGAAATCACACAGGAGACCTTCTCTCGTGCGATGTTTTCCGATAAGGGCTTCAGGCAGGAATCCGGTGAGCTAACCTGGCTATGTTCCATCGCCAGAAACTTCTTCATCGATGAGACCAGAAAGAAGAAGCGAATGGTGGATCTGCCGGAGGATTACGAACCGGCATCTGAACAGAATGTTCAGGAGGATGTGGAAGATGCCGACCTGTCCTATCGTATTCATGTCATTCTGCATGATTTGGAAGAGCCTTACAAAGAGGTATTTCAGTTGAGAGTATTCGGCGAATTGTCTTTCCAGAAAATCGGTACCATTTTTGGCAAGACAGAGACCTGGGCTCGCGTCACGTTTCACCGGGCAAAACTTAAAATATCAGAGAGATTGGAGAAATAGAATGGATCAAAATTGTAAAATCGTACAAGACCTGTTACCGCTTTATATCGACAGTGTCTGCAGCGAGGAAAGTCGAACATATGTGGATTCTCATATCGCAGAATGTCCGGATTGTGCCGACCTTCTTCATAAACTAAATGATAATACCTGTGTTGATGACATCAGACAGGAGACAACAGATGTGGTTGCCAAGCATGCCAAGAAACAGAAGCGAACATCCGCCATCGTGGGCATGGTATTTGCAGGTGTTCTTATGATTCCGGTTGTTATCTGCATGATTGTAAATCTTGCAGTGGGACATGGACTGAGCTGGTTCTTTATCGTCCTTGCTTCCCTGTTAGTACTTGCATCGGTAACCACTGTACCCCTTTTGGTATACAGAGATAAATTACTATGGACCATAGCATCCTTTACAGCAAGCGTTGTTCTGCTTCTGGCCGTAACCTGTATTTATTCCAACGGTCGCTGGTTCTTTATTGCAGCCTTCGGAACACTGCTGGGACTGTCCTTCCCCTTTGTTCCTATTGTGACTTCCAAGGTTCGAAACGATTTCATTGCAAGCCATAAAGGCTTATGTATCCTTGGAACCTATTCCATCCTGTTAGTTGCTCTTCTGATTTCCATCAGCTTAAGAGTAAATACAGCAGGATTCTGGAGAATTGCAGGTCCTGTAGTCGGTGTAATCCTTCTGTTTATCTGGGTGATTCTGTTCTTCGCAGGATATCTTAAGGCTTCCCGAATGACCAAGGCCGGTTGCATTACCATCTGGTGCGGACTGTTCTACGCAACGGTGGAAAATCTTATTTTCATGTTAATGGGATATTCCGTTGTGTGGCATGCCTTCCATCCCTTGCATTGGACCGGCGGCCTGATTAACGCCAACCTTCACTGGAGTATTGCTATTCTGTCCACCATCATCGGCGTTTGCTTAATCATCCGTGGTCTTAATCAGACTGCAGAAAATGCAGTAGAAAAAGAAACTGAAAATAACTAGAAGAATTCATTCGATAACTAATTTTTATTCATAAATAGTTTGAATAACATGATTGATAGGAGATACATATGAGAAATAGATTGATTACATTATTGACTGCAGCCGTTCTTGCTACTTCCACTCTGCTGTGTGGCTGTAGCG
>JAZLHG010000255.1:0-5671 GCA_045616705.1 Lachnospiraceae bacterium
CTGCTGCCTGACCATACTGAATATTCTCAGCACCCACCAAAATCACAAGACCCGTCAGTGTACACATTACGATTGTATCCATGAACACCTCGAAGGTTCCAAATAGTCCCTGGTGTGCCGCACTGTCATTATCCGCACAGGCATGTGCAATGGATCCGGTACCTAATCCCGCTTCGTTAGAGAAGATTCCTCTGGACACGCCTCTCTTCAGGCTCATAAACATCGTTCCAACTGCGCCACCCGTAACGGCTCTGGGACAAAAAGCCCCTTCAAAAATCATACCGAAGATATTGGGTACGCTCTTAAAATGGATTGCTACCACGCCAAGAGCGAGTATGATATAAAGCATTGCCATAAACGGAACCAGTTTCTCTGTAACCTGACCAATTCTCTTAATTCCCCCGAGTAACACCATAGCAACCAACATCGCAATCAGAATACCAAACACCAGATTAAACATGGGGTTACTCTCAGATGAAACAATATTAAAATTAGCCAGCGCGGTATTCACAGATGTAACAATTGTATTCACCTGTGTTGCATTACCGGTGCCAAATACCGTAAGCACACCGAAAAACGCATACAGAACAGCCAGAAAATACCATTTACGGGACAATCCGTTCTTAATATAATACATGGGGCCGCCAACATACTCGCCGGCTCCGTTTCGCTCTCTAAAATGAAGAGCCAGAGTTACTTCTGCAAACTTCGTACACATTCCAAGGAACGCTGAACACCACATCCAAAAGATGGCACCCGGTCCACCCAGTGCTACTGCACCGGCGACGCCGGCAATATTACCGGTTCCCACAGTTCCCGCCAAAGCGGTACAGACGGCCTGAAAGGGACTGATGGAGCCCTCTTTACTCTCCCGTTTATCAAACAACTTACCCAGAGTGGTCTTCATTGCCAGTCCAAAACGTCTTACCTGTATGCATCTTGTCCGGATGGTTAAATAGATTCCCACGCCTACAATACAAATCATGGCGGGCACGCCCCAGATAAATCCGTTTACGGCTGAGTTAATTGTTGAAATTGTATCCAGCATTTATATCCCTCTTAATTGGTCTTTATCAGCTTACAGCTTGTTCTCGTTCTTCAGTTCGTTCATTCTCATTGCACGGACCTTTAGAGGAAGACCCCAAAGAGTAATAAATCCATCTGCATCATGGTGATCGTACATATCACCTGTTGTAAAGGATGCAAGTGATTCACTGTAAAGTGAATAGGGTGAAGTAGTACCATTCTTAATAATGTTGCCCTTGTACAGTTTCAGTTTCACTTCACCTGTAACATACTGCTGCGTAACAGTTGTAAATGCTGTAATTGCTTCTCTTGCGGGAGTAAACCACTTACCCTCGTATACAAGACCTGCCATCTTGTTGCCAAGGTCCTTCTTCAGTGCGATGGTATCTCTGTCGAGAACCAGTTCCTCAAGCTGCTGGTGTGCTTCCATCAGAATGGTTCCACCGGGTGTCTCATATACGCCACGGCTCTTCATACCAACAACACGGTTCTCAACGATATCTACAATACCTACACCGTACTTACCACCTAATTTATTCAGGTAACGAATAATATCAGCGACCTTCATCTTCTGACCGTTAACAGATACAGGAACACCCTTCTCGAAGCAGATGGTCACATCCACTGTCTCATCGGGAGCCTTCTGAGGTGTAACACCCAGAACCAGCATATGATCGAAGTTAGGAGCCTGTGAAGGGTCTTCCAGTTCCAGACCTTCATGGCTGATGTGCCATAAATTACGGTCACGGCTATAGGACTGATCGGTTCCAAAAGGAAGATCAATACCATGTGCCTTACAGTAATCAATCTCAGCCTCACGGGAATCCATATTCCATCTGTCATCTCTCCAGGGAGCAATTACCTTAATATCGGGAGCAAGTGCCTTAATTCCAAGTTCGAAACGAATCTGGTCATTACCCTTACCGGTTGCACCATGACAAATCGCTACCGCATTCTCCTTACGAGCAATCTCAACTAATCTCTTAGCAATTCCGGGACGAGCCATCGCTGTTCCCATCAGATACTTATGCTCATAAATTGCACCGGCCTGTACGCATGGCATAATATAGTCTTCAGCAAACTCATCACAGATATCCTCAATGTAGAGCTTGGAAGCTCCGGAGAGCTGGGCACGCTCGTCAAGTCCGTCAAGTTCCTCTTCCTGTCCACAGTCGATACAGCAGCACACTACCTCATAGCCGTAAGTCTCCTTCAGCCAGGGAATGATTGCAGTTGTATCAAGACCGCCGGAATAAGCCAAAATAACCTTTTCCATAATATTCAAACTCCTTTTCCTATTTATATATAATAATGAACATTCTTATCAGTAAATATTATCCTAAAAAATAACCATTTTCAAGATATAGGGTTGTTTTAATTGTTTTTGACCCTTAAAATGAAACCATATGACTACAACAATCAGCAGAAAGGACGATTTTCATGCCTGTTTTTGATTTCAGTGCTCCCAAGGAAGAGGAGAAAACAGAATACACCTATAAAACGTTTCAATCCGAGCTTCGCACGGCGGATAAGGATCATCCCATTATTGTGCTCAGCAACAAATCCGGCAAATTAACACATCACTCCTGTGGTATGTTCACAAGTCCGGTAAAAGGGTCTTCCTTTATTATGGAGCAGGATAAGGACGAGATTTCTGAAGATATTCTCACGGTAGATTCCAGATTCCTAAACCTGGTGAAGTGGCTTGGAGAGAATCATATTATGGTTCGTCTGTCCGGCGCCAACACACCGGAAGGTTATGGTGTCTACAAGATTCAGGAAATGGGAATCTCTGTAAGAGGAGCCAAGCTTGCAGGCGAAAACGGATTCCTGCAGTTTATGATGGCGCGTCTCTTCCAGAGCAATCCTCCTTCGGAAGAAGTGGTGGATTTAGAAGATATGGAAGATGCTGACAGCATGAAACTCACTAGCATTCAGAGCATTACGGACTTCTTGTCCTGCGCAGGCAACACACTTCCTGAGAACATTCTACTCTGGGCGAAACGTAATTTAGCAATTGCCCGTTCCTCAGAGGTTACACCGGAAGAACGTCGTCATGCCCTTCGTGCACTGTCTATTATGTTAAGTATTCACTGGAAAAACAACTATTTCGGCTCTATCGATCCGGTTGCAGCTAAAAAAATCCTTGATGAAGAGCTGTACGGTATGGAGAGAGTGAAGCAACGTATTATCGAGACCATCATCCAGATCAATCGAACCCATACCCTTCCCGCTTACGGTCTTCTCCTAATCGGACCTGCAGGAACCGGGAAATCCCAGATTGCTTATGCTGTTGCCAGAATTCTCAAAATGTCCTGGACCACACTGGAAATGAGTTCCATTAATGATCCGGAACAGCTGACAGGAAGTTCCCGTATCTATTCCAATGCCAAACCCGGCTTAATTATGGAAGCTTTCGAGAAAGCAGAAAGTTCTAATCTGGTATTTATCATTAATGAGCTGGATAAGGCAGCTGCCGGCAAAGGCAACGGTAATCCTGCCGATGTACTGCTGACACTTCTTGATAATTTAGGATTTACAGATAACTATGTAGAATGCAACATCCCTACCGGTGGCGTATACCCCATTGCTACTGCAAATGACAAGAATGCCATTTCAGCACCTCTCATGTCCCGTTTTGCAGTAATTGAGCTTCCGGATTATACCTTCGATGAGAAGAAAGCTATTTTCACCGGATTCACCATGCCCAAGGTATTAAAGCGAATCGGATTAAGCCCGAAGGAATGCACCATTACCGAAGATGGACTTGATGCTATTATTGATACCTACCGCAGCACATGCGGCATCAGAGATTTAGAACAGGCTGCCGAGCACATTGCAGCCAATGCTCTATACCGTATTGAAGCTGAGGGTGCCGTTAGCGTAACCTATGATGCAAAAATGATACACGAAATCTTGTAATATCCCTTGACGTAATCTCCATATACTGTTAATCTAATATTAGTTATTAGATGTCACGTATTTTTATTACTTTTAATAATAGGAGCAATTATGTCATACCAAATTATTACTGACTCTTCTGCAAACATCACCAAAGATATGAGAGACAAATACAATATTTCAGTAATCCCCTTCTCTTATATGGAGGATGATTCGGATGCGAAATATGTCGATATTGATGATTTTGACTTCGATGGATACTACAAACGACTTGGCGAAGGCGTTAAGGTAACTACTTCTCAGGTAAATCCTTCTCAGTATGTAGATGTATTTGAACCCATTCTGAAGAATGGAGAGGACATTCTGTTTATCGGCCTCTCTTCCGGCGTGTCGGGATCATTCAACTCCGCTAATATTGCGGCAACAGAACTTCTTGAAGAATATCCGGACAGAACGATTTGCTTAGTAGACACTTTAGGCGCTTCTCTTGGTGAAGGAATTCTGGTGGTATACGCTTGTGAATGCCGCGAAAAGGGAATGAGCATTACCGACACGGAAGCCTTTATCAATGCCGAGAAGGTGAAGATGTATCAGGTGTTTGTTGTGGATGATTTAAATCATCTAAAGAGAACAGGAAGACTGTTCAGTCCCATTGCATCCATTGGAAGCATTTTAAATATTAAGATTCTTCTGAAGGGCAATGAGCATGGCAAGATTGTTGCAACCGGCCAGACTCGTGGACGCAAACAGGCCATTAAAGCGTTAGCCCAGAGATATCACGATTTATGTGTTAACCCCGAGAATCAGATTGTAGGTCTCTCCTACGGTGGATTTAAGGAGGATGCGGAAGCACTTGCAGAAATGATTCGTGAAATCGGCGAACCCAGACAACTCTGGATGGTTCCTCATGAACCCGGCACAGGTTCTCACGTAGGTCCCGGAATGCTGGCATTATACTTTATGGGTAATGAAGAAGTACGACATAAATAAATTTCATAATACATATTAGCAAGCAAGAGGGATGCCTAACATTGTTAGACATCCCTCTTGCTTCTATTATTTACTTATATTCTTTCTCTATATTTCGTTCTTAACTCTACTTACAATTGGTACTCTTCTGCGCCTTCGCAAAGATGATGAGCATAACTACCAACACCGCGGGAAAAATTAATCCCACTCTCATACCAATCTGAATATTACCGTCGTAAGCCTGAGCAACCTTGCCAACCAGTTCCGGTCCAATGCTGCCGCCCAAGTCTCCTGCCATTGCAAGAAGTGCAAACATTGCTGTTCCTCCCATTGGGAATGCTTTAGAGGAAATACTGATCGTGCCCGGCCACATGATTGCAACAGAGAAACCGCATACAATACAACCAATCAGGCTCACAATGGGATTATGAGATGTAGAAGCTAAAATATAGCAAACTACACAGAGAAGGCCGGATGCAAGCATAAACTTCCTGATATCCATCTTCTCGCCATATTTACCGTAGAATACTCTACAAATTCCCATTGCCACAGCAAACAGGCACGGTCCAACCAAATCACCAAGGATCTTAGTAAGACCTAATGCTGATTCTGCATAAGCAGATGCCCACTGGGCCATTGCAATTTCCGACGCACCGGAACATACCATAAGCACAATGGCAATCCAGAATAAGGGTGTAGTAAATAACTGCTTAACGCTCATACCTTCTCCATCGTCTACCAGATGTTCGATGGGACAGGTTGCAAAATTATAAAT
>JAZLHG010000256.1:0-3632 GCA_045616705.1 Lachnospiraceae bacterium
GAAACGATTCTGCTTTAATTGCCGTTTCGATTCCTACTGCACCTACTCATTTTGTAATGATGGCATCACATTCGGATTCGCCCTGCCTGATGGTGAAGAATCATCCGGATATGAAGGTGGAAGATGCGTATGTGAAACTGAATGTGGAAGCATATGGTGCGGCAATTCATTCAACCTGGTTAGATCGGCCTTTATCCATTGCCGGAAGAGTCTTTGTTGCTACCGAAGACGGAAATGAGATGCGCCTTGTGGATTTGAACAGGGATTTCTGTATGATTCCGTCTCTGGCAATTCATATGGATCGTGATGTGAATAAGGGACATGAATGGAATGTGCAGAAGGATCTTCTGCCGTTAATCAGCAGTGATGTGAAGGTTACTTTCCGCAAGGTACTTGCGGAGGAACTGAAGGTGTCTGAAGAGCAGATAATCAGCTGGGATTTGTCTGTTTATAACAGGGATAACTGCAGAATCTGGGGTGCGAATAAGGAATTCTATTCTGCACCAAGACTGGATGATCAGGCCTGTGCCCATTTGTCCTTAATGGCATTTCTTCATTCCAAGCAGGAAAAGGGAATTGCTGTTCATGCCGTATTTGATAACGAGGAAGTCGGTTCCTCATCCAGACAAGGTGCATGTTCTACTTTTCTTAAGGATGTATTGGAGAGAGTGGCCTGTGGACTTAAACTTAACCGAGAACAGTACTTATGTATGCTTGCTGACAGCTTTCTGTTCTCAGCAGACAATGCCCATGGCTTACATCCCAATTATCCGGAGAAATGTGACCCCACCAATCATCCGACATTGGGTGGTGGTGTAGTCCTTAAGTTCTCTGCAAATAAGAAATATACAACCGATGGGGCGTCTGCAGCTGTTGCGAAGCGTATTGCACAGTCAGCCGGTGTAACATTTCAGGAGTTCCATAATCGGTCCGATATCCCCGGTGGTTCTACACTGGGCAACTTATCCGCCAATCAGGTTGCGGTTAAGACCGCGGATATCGGAATTGCACAGCTGGCAATGCATTCGGCTTATGAATGCTGCGGACTCGCTGACATAGACGCATTCTATCAGCTGGCACATGCACTGTACTGTGAGTAGGATGATGTTATTAGCGGATGTATAAGCAGACGAACCGGGTCTGTTATTACCAGTCGGAATCCCAGTCAGATCCGCCTGAATCCCAATCTCCGCCGAAGTCCCAATCGGAATCCCAATCAGAATCCCAGCTGTCGCTACCGCTGTCATAATCGTCGTCATCGTCGAAGAAACTGCCCCAACCGCTGTCGTTATCCGAACCATAATCATAGTCGGAACTGTAACCGGATGCAGGAGCAGAGGAACCTCCTGAACTACTCTCGCTGATACAACTGCCACAGTTACCAAGAAATCCAAAAGCAAAAATGGCAATTAAAACATAGAAAATAATTTTATTTAAACTCGTTGGTCTGTTAGAAGGTGCGCCTCCCGTACCGGAACCGGAAGAAGCAGAAGAGTCTGAACCGGAAGGACTGGAAGCTCCGATATTGATTGCACGCTGATTGAGCATCTCAGACTTCATTTTCTGATAAAGCTCGTTAACTGCGTAGGATTCGTCCTTGCCCTGATATCTGATGGCTCTGGTACCGTCACTCTTGTTCTTATAGACAATGTATAGTTCTTCCTTCTCATCATAGTAGATACCAAAGGCCTTGGGACCTTTATAATCTTCGCCAATGTAAAAATGCATGTCCTTGAGAGGAAGGTTCTTGGCCTTGGCAAAGTTCTTCAGTTCTTCAATTGTCTTAGGGATACCGGTGGCTGCTCTGACAAGGTGAGAATTGACACCACCACAGTGTTCGCAGGTCTCGTCGGTGTCTTCTATAAAGCCACCGCAATATTCGCATTGAATCTTCATCTGATACCTCTTATTGTTCTTTAAATTTATGGATTTATTATACCATAATTTTTTTCATTTCAAATAAATTTTATTTTTTAGCGCGTTACTACACAAAACTATTATTCCTATGTTATAATTGTCTCAAATTTTTTTGAGGAGTGAAGATATTATGAAGTCATATGTTGAGGAGTGCTCCTTTTTCGAGGGCAATAATCCGGAAGAGATTGCACGTACCTATGGGACCCCTGTGTATGTGTATAATGAGCGTATTATTCGTGACCGAATGAGAACGGTTGCAGGAATGATTACCAAGTACCCTTTTACCGCCAATTTCTCCATGAAGGCCAATTCCAATTTGTCTATTCTGAAGATTGCATTGGAGGAAGGTGTGAATTGTGATGCCATGAGTGAAGGTGAGATTCGTATGCTTGAGAAGGCAGGCTTCCCTTATGACCGTATTTTCTTTGTTCCTAATAATGTATCTGAAGACGAGATGAGATATGCTATTGAGAGAGGTGTTAAGGTCAGTGATGACACCGTTCCTGGGGGCGCGATGTATGGCAGACTGAATCCCGGTGGAGAGGTTAGTCTGAGACTGAATCCCGGCGTAGGTGCCGGTCACCATGAGAAGGTAGTTACCGGTGGTAAGAAGACCAAGTTCGGTATTGCGCCGGAAGATGTGTGCAAGGTTGACGAGATTGCAAAGCGTTACCGGATTACCATTGCCGGAATCAACCAGCATGTAGGCTCACTCTTTATGGAGGGCAAGCCTTATCAGGAAGCTGTTAGCAATATCTTGGAGGAAGCGAAGAACTTCCCGGATTTAACCTATATTGACTTTGGTGGCGGATTTGGTATCCCATATCATAAACTGGATGACCAGCCTTCCTTTAATATGCAGGAACTTCATGACGGATTAGAGCCGATTCTTGACAAGTTTGTGGAAGAATACGGAAGAACCGTACAGTTTAAGAGTGAGCCGGGTCGTTACTGTGTAGCTGAGGGTTGCGTCATTTTGGGAAGAGTGCATGCTACCAAGCAGAATGCAGGACATCAGTATGCAGGAACCGATATTGGTATGAATGTGCTTGCAAGACCGACTCTTTATGATTCCTGGCATGATATTGAAGTATTAAGAGATGGCAAGGCTGTATATGACGGTGCAAGAGAAGCAGTTACCGTAACCGGTAATATCTGCGAATCCGGCGACGTGCTCTGTAAGGATCGTGAGCTTCCTGTTATTGAAGATAATGATCTGGTATGTGTTCTTGACGCAGGTGCATATGGTTACAGTATGGCTTATACCTACAATTCAAGACCCCGTCCGGCGGAAGTTATGATCTGCGAGGATGGCTCTGTTAAGGTAATTCGCCGTAAGGAGACCTATGAGGATTTATTGGCCCTGTACTAAGATGATTTGAGCAATAAATGTAGAATAATTGCAGTAATAAATGAAGAAGGAAGTCGGTACTGTCGACTTCCTTCTGTTTGTTCTGATCTGCTTAACTTCTGTGCATTGCCTATTTGTCGTTGCGCATTCTCCAATCAATACATCTCTGCAGATAGTGAACATAGTCCGGATTCTTGCACATGCCCTTGCCGGGAGTGTCAGAAATCTTAGCAACATCCATACCATTGCAGAGGGTTGTCTTCATAACGATGTTAAGGGGCGGAACGTCGGTATCATTGGCAATATAGGTACCGATACCAAAAGCAACTCTTGCTTTACCTTTGAAATAGTTATACAAATCATT
>JAZLHG010000257.1:0-1752 GCA_045616705.1 Lachnospiraceae bacterium
GAGGGAACATGGAGATATACAATGCAAGGTTAATGAAATTCTTCTGAACCAGACTACCTCTCCGGCCATTCTCAAGAAGCTTGCCCTCTTCACGATATACATCAATTACATAGGACAGTCCTTGGAACGTATAGAAAGAGATACCAATGGGAAGTGCAATCTCCGGAAGACTCCACTGTGCATTCATCAGGTTCTGCATGGTGGTAGCCAGGAGATTAAAATATTTGAAATAGACAAGAATGCCAAGGTCAAACACGATAGCAAGAACCATGGCAAGTCTGCGAAGTGCAGATCTTCCGGTCTCACCTACCGAAGCAGAAGCCAGTCCCAGATTCTCTTCTCTCTTCTCCGCGTAGTAGAGTAACATTCCGAATCCATAGTTACCTATGATAGAAGCAAGCATTAAGAAGATATAAATCGGTTCGCCCCAGGCATAGAAAAACAGGCTTCCTAGAAGAAGAAAGACATTCTTCAACTTCTTAGGAAGCACGTAATAACCGATAATCATCATCGGTAAGAATATACATAAGAAAATAACAGAACTAAATACCATACTTCTCCAAAGCAGCCTTCACACGTTCGGAAGACCAGCGGGTTACGGTCATGCCCTTCTGCTTCTTGCCTCTCTTCATCAGGTCCTTGATCTGAATCAGGTACTCAAGTGTAACCTTGGAAGATAACTTGGACTCGCCGGCAGGACGGGCCTGGAATTTATAAGGAATCTCAACAACATTCTTAATGGTACCGGTTGCAAGCACTTCTACCAGAATCTTCCATCCGATAGGCTGCATATCCGCGCCCTCAATAACGTCTCTCTTAAACATGAACAAACCGCTGGTAGGATCTGTAATCTTACGAAGACAGGGAAGCAGAATCTTACCGATATATCTGGCAACACCTGACACGAGCTTACGATAAGGACCTAAGCCACCATCGGAACCACCGGGAATAAAACGGCTGGGTACGCAGAAATCATATCCGCTCTCAACCGCTGCATACATGGAACGAAGAATTGCAGGGGGATGCTGCAGATCCGCATCCATTACAGCCATATATTCACCTTCCGCAAGTGTAAAACCCTTCAGCACAGCTGTAGCCAGACCCTTCTCCGTGGTACGGTGTTCCATACGCACATTGGAGTTCTCTTCCATAACCTTACGAATCACATCCGGTGTCTCATCTGTGGAATCATCCACAAAAATAACCTCGTAAGGAATTCCTCTTAAAGCATAATCAATCTGATTCACCAGATTGCCCACATTGTCCTTCTCATTATAAGTAGGTACTACAATTGAAAGCTTGTTCACTTAATCTCCTCCAGTTGTTTACGTAGTGTAATCATCTTATCTCTAAGCTCAGCCGCTGTCTCAAAGTCAAGTTCGGCTGCTGCCTTCTTCATCTTCTTCTGCACCTTGGCAATCAGTTTCTCCAGTTCTGCAGGCTCCATAGATTCAGGATCCTTATCAAACTGCATCTCTTCCTTGGCAATCTCCTTGGAAATACTGATCAGGTCTCTGACCGCCTTCTTAATAGAAGTAGGTGTAATGCCATGTTCCTCATTGTATTCCTGCTGAATCTGCCTGCGTCGATTGGTCTCGGCAATGGCATTCCGCATGGAATCCGTCATGTTGTCCGCATACATGATGACATGTCCGTCCACATTACGGGCTGCACGACCGATAGTCTGTACGAGGGATGTCTCGGAACGAAGGAATCCTTCCTTATCCGCATCCAGAATAGCAACCAGTGAAA
>JAZLHG010000258.1:0-2608 GCA_045616705.1 Lachnospiraceae bacterium
AGTTGTCAGAGAAACCTTGCCCGAAGAATGAGATTCGTCTTGTGTACGGTACCGATGAGGAACGTACTATGGATGATATGCGATATTACGTGAGACAGGCCGGATTGCCGGATTTCGCTTTCTCGCCGGATGGGCATTTCCCCATGGCTACCGGTGAAAAGGGAGCCCTGATGTGGGTTATGGAAGGGGATTATGATGGAGATATTGTATCTCTACATGCAGGCCTTCAGCCCAATATGATTCCCCCTACTGCAGAAGCTGTGGTGAAGACACCAAGTGGCCTTAAGCATTTTCAGACGGAAGGCAAGGCCGCACATGCATCTCGTCCTGAGGAAGGTCACAGTGCGCTGGCTGACCTGCTGAAAGCGCTTGCGGAAGAGCTGGACGAGTCTGTTATTAAGAGACTGGCTCAGGCTTTTGGAGACCCTTACGGCGTTGGACTTGGTATGAATTTCGATATTCCCCCTATGGGCCCGCTTACACTGAATCCGGGTGTTGTGAAGATTGAGAATGGTAGATTCTATGCCATGATAGACTGCCGTTATCCGCAGGTGGAAGCTGTGAAACTGACCGAGATTCTGGCGAAGTTCTTCCCGGAATTCACAGTGAGTCTTCCTTATAATGACATTCCTACTCTGGTAGATGAAGACGATCCCTACATTGTTGCTATGAAGGAAGCTTACCAAGAGACGCTTGGGAAGTTCTGTAACTCCCAGATCTCTGGTGGTGTGTCTTACTGCAAAGTATTTGGACGTTGCGTGACGTTTGGAACGGTATCTGAAGATCAACCTTCCAATGCGCACCAGAGAAATGAGCATATCTCGGAGCAGGACTGCATAGAGGCATTGGAGATTTACTATCGAACGATACTGAAGTTTCTGAACCCAGAGTTAGCATGAGATAACTTTTTCTTGAAAATTCCGAAATCGGCTATATAATAAGGATTTGGATGCTTCGAGTGTCTGGTGAGCGAAGCGGGTTTGGATATTGGAAATTGTGAATAAAGCTTGATGTAAGAGGATATTTTCATGAATGGTAAATCGATGACCGAGGGAGCACCTTGGAAGCACATTCTCAGATTTATGATGCCGGTGCTGCTGGGATCACTGCTGCAGCAGTTATATAACACGGTTGATACCATTATTGTAGGACGTTTCTCCAGTGAGGAGGCATTGTCTGCAGTTGGTACAACAGGTACATTTGTATTTTTCTTCCTGGCCATTGCCATCGGTTTATCAGCCGGTAATGGTGTTGTGATTGCACAGAATTACGGTGCGAAGGATGAGACAGGTGTTAGAAGGGCTGCATCTACCGGCATTCTGTTCCTGTTAAGTCTGGGTGTTGTGGCTGCGATTATCGGAATGGTATTTGCCAAGCCGGCCTTTGTGCATCTGGTTGCGGTGCCGGAAGAGATTCTGGACCTTACCGTTCAGTACTTCCTGATTTATGCTGTGGGCTTGATTGCCCAGTTTGGATATAACATTTATTCGTCTATTCTTCGAGCAGTGGGTGATAGTTCGGCAACCCTTTATTTCCTGCTGATCTCGTCTGTAGCCAACGTGGGTCTGGATCTTCTGTTTGTTGCAGTGTTCCATTGGGGTGTTGTAGGTGCGGCGCTGGCAACGGACATTGCCCAGTTTGGTTCACTGATTGCGGCATATGTATATATGAATGCCAAGTATCCCATGTTCCGCTTCAAATTATCCGATTACAAATGGGATATGGAGGCTGTTAAGAAAACAGTTCGTATTGGTATGCCCATTTCTCTGCAGCTGATTGCCGTATCCGTAGGTCTTACTTTTATTCAGAGAGCAGTAAATGAATTCGGTAAAGTAATGACCGCATCCTTTACTGTAGGACAGCGTATTGAACAGTATATTAATCTGCCCAGTAATGCGCTGCAGACTACGCTTGCAACCTATACCGGTCAGAATATTGGTGCCGGTAGATTGGACCGTGTTAAGAAGGGCGGAAGACAGGCTGTATTTATTTCGTTAGTAATTACAGTTGCGATTTCTCTGGTGATTTGGATCTTCGCAGGTAATATTGCAGGACTGTTTGGTCTTAGTGAAGCCGCTATGGCTTACTGTCTGCCTCATATTAAAACGGTAGCATTGATTAACATTGTGCTATCTACTTATATTCCTCTGTTCCGTATCTATCAGGGTATGGGACATAGCAGCTTCCCTGCTATTGTTGCGACTACAGCATTGGCTGTTCGTGCCATTGTTACTTATCTGTTCCGCTATAGCCCCTTCTTGGGATACCAGATTATCTGGTGGAACGGCCTCTTCGGATTCGGTGCCGGCTTCACCATCACCTGGAGCTACTACTTCAGTGGTAGATGGCAGAAGCTGAAAGGATAGCCAGCGATTTTACCGCCAGGTGAACCCAGGGGACGGGGGTGGCGGCTCACTTGAGCTAGGGAATAAGCAGTTGAAATCGTGATAACCAAGTGTTATATTATAAGTGAAAGAGCACCCACTCCAAAGTGGATGCTCCCGAAAAGGGTTTATATGGTCGCTAGACCACGCCTCTTCTGTTGGCTGACAGGAGAGGCATTTTTATTTTCTCTTACTATTTCTCTTATCAAGAAAGTTCAGAAACG
>JAZLHG010000259.1:0-3380 GCA_045616705.1 Lachnospiraceae bacterium
TTATTGTAAGAACACTCTGAGGACATGATGTAGAATGCCGCTACCTCATTGCCGGCCTTCAGATAATCTCTTGCTACAAACCATAAAGGTTTACTGTAGGTCTCACGACATACAAAGAGTATTCTTTTATTTTTAAACTGATTCTCCATATAATCTCCCGGATTTATTCAAATCGCTGTTCACTTGCATTAATTGCCTTCTGGTGCCTTGCTGTAATCACCTTAAGCGCAAACGGACAGAACCTTGCAAGCATGGTTTTTATTCTCAGAGTCCGACCAATCAGAGGATTGTTCTTATTCTCTTTGTAAGTCTTCTTAATCTCATCCGTGAATTCCTTCTTCTCTTCCGCCGTATAGGAGGGAAGTACAAGAAGATTCTGAAGAGAGGTAATAATCTCCTGCAGATAGAACCTGCCGCATACATCCTTAAGCGCCGGGAATTCCTGATTCACGTATTCACACAACTGCTTATTGGCCACTGCATTGTGCCACTGCATACCGGCCTTTTTGGAATTAGAGCCAAACCGTTCTCTGAAATGATACTTGGGCGTACTGTTATAGCAAATCTTCTCTGCTCTGCCAAGCAGGCGGTTCACCACAATTCGATCTTCCACCACATAGCCGGTCTCAAAAGACATTCCGTCAAACAGCTCTCTCTTAAATAGCTTATCCCACAAATGCAGGAAGAATCCGGTTCCACTGAGAATCATCCTCATAGCTTCTTCCGCTGACAGTGTAACGGTCTCCCCTACAGGGTCCTCACCGATCTTATTCACAAATTCATAGTACCGGCCGCATACCGATACATCGGAGCCGGTAGCCAACAGATTCACCATCATGGAAGCAAACATGGTATCCTCTACCCAGTCATCGCCATCCACGAATCCCACATAATCTCCGGTCACTGCAGCCATACCCACATTTCTGGCATCCGCAATGCCCTTAGCAGGTGCGGCTATTAACTTAATTCGGCTGTCTTCTGCTGCGTATTTCTCACAAATCGTAAGACAGTTGTCATCACTGCCGTCATTCTTAACACCTACCACCAGAATCAGTTCCAGATTCTGATAGGTCTGATTCAGCAGACTCTCAATACACTGAGGGAGATACTTCTCTACCTGATATATGATTGAAATAATGCTGATTTTCTTATTCTCCACTATTTCTTCTCCATTACCCTTTTCACTGCTTCAAGATAGCCGTACCCATCAGCCGTATCCGGCTCAAGAACGGCGCCCTCTCCCCATTCATTAAAGGCATTTATGAATACGAAGTCCTCACGATCTCCGCTTACTTTCTTCTTAAGGTTATGAAGAACCTCTTCAAATCGCTTGGGATTTGTTCCCGTATATACCAATCCCTTGTAGCTTCTTCTGGGCGTATTGTCCCAATTGGGAATCAGACCCGGAAATTCATTGTCCCGATACTCCCGGCCATCAATAGCACTGTAAATCCACTCAGCAGGAATTCGGCGTTCCAGTTTCTTATTCTTACGTACTTTATTAAGCAGGCTACGAACCAGCACACTTGCGTTATAGTAGAATTTCTGTGCTTTCGTCAGGTTATGTTTCAGAGAGTATCCGGGCTCAAAATAATAGTAACCATCAACAAGTTCTGTTCTTTCCTCCTGCTGACCGGCGGTTTTACCTGACATGATATAGATCCCGTCAAATCCTGCCTCTTTAGCCCATTTGTCAAAGCACTGACGCATTGCTGCCAGTTCTTCAATATCAAAGGTACGATAGATCTGAAGCAGAGGACGATTCTGAATCTTAATGTATCTCTCATCACGGAAGAAGGTGCATAAATAGTCAAAATGTATCTTCCAGTCCGCTTCCGTTCCGTAGTCCTGCTGCATTAATACCTGATCGGCCAGACCATACCAGGTTCTGGTCCAGGTCTCATTGGCCCAGCACACACAGTATCTAAGCGGAATTTCCGGATGGTCCCTTAGAATCTCCATGGGGCGTTCCATAAGTTGTCTGCCCTTAAACCAGTAATGATAAATACTGAATCCGTAGATTCCGTATTCCTTAGCAAGTTCTGCCTGCCAGGTTAAAGTCTCAACACCCTCATTTACCAGGTCGTAATACCGGTTCTCAAGGGGGACTCTGGGCTGAATATGATTTGCGAACAACGGCTTACCGCTTCTTACAGCAGTCCATTCCGTATAGCCCTCTCCCCACCATTCATCATTCTCCGGGAAAGTATGATATTGAGGAAGGTACATGCACATTACTTTCATGAATGGTCTCCCCCTATTGTTCTTGCTGCAAGCGTTCCCACAGCAAACCAAAAAATCGGCGTAACTGCCTGGAAGCTCAGTACATTGGAACCGATACTGATTAATACCAGCGCACTAATCAGGCTCAGTTCTACGAAACATTCCTGAATCTTGCCTACTGCCTTCCGAAACAGTGTCAGAAGCAGATACAGGAAGAAGGAGAAGCCGATTACACCGCTCTCACAGAACATCTTCACCAGTCCGCCGTCCGCTACCACGAAGGTCAGAGGATAATCAAGGGCCTTATGGCCGTTGGCGCCAAGGCCGTTGCCAATCCAGAAGGAATGCATGTTATTTACAGCCGCAACCCACTGTTCCGATCTCTGTCCCACTGCACCGGGAAGCGAAAGAAGTCGCGCTGCGAACTTATATGCCAAATCATATTTCAGTACCGTAATCGCACCAAATGCCAGTATGATGACCAATACCTCGATTACAAAATACTTCTTCTCAAACATCTTGAATTCGAAGAATACCAGATAGTTAAAGAACAGAAGCATCAGAATGCCCACAAACATAGCTGCCCTCTGGCTCGACAGGAAGGCAAATGCAAAGCAGAGAAGAAGAGAGATCATCCCAAGCACCCGTTTCTTCTTATGAATCACTACACCGCCGCTGACAGCCATACCTGCAACAGACAGTGCGCCAAGAACCGTGGAGCCTGTTACGGAATACAGACGAACACGCATGGTAGCCACATCAGCCTTAGAGATATATCCCCACTGATAGAGGTAGTCCACATAGAACTGAGGTGCCAGAATATACAGAATCAGGCCCAAGAATCCGATAAACAGTGTTGCAATTAAGAACCACTGGTAAACCTTCTCCATATCCTTACAATATCTTCCTACGAAATAGAACAGTACCGGAAGACCGGAACATACAAACTCATCCGCAAATACCGAGAAAGGAAGCCCTCCTGAGATGAGCCAGCATACCGATACACTCAGATAGAGGAAATAACACAGGGCAATGTAATCCAGTGCCTTCAAGTGACCGTATCGCTTATTAAGTACCAAGTCTCCCAACACGATGAGCATAAGAGCTGCTGCAAATACACCCGGTCTGAATCCAGCCAGAACCAGTGTAAGAGCATA
>JAZLHG010000260.1:0-2299 GCA_045616705.1 Lachnospiraceae bacterium
ATGAACGGCTATCATGGCCAGAGTATTACTTTTACCCAGCATGACGCTGAATGTCTACAAGGGTTTACTCTTCAGGCTGTAGCCGTAACAACAAACGGCTTGGTAGGCGGTGGTGACAGCGTTCCGGATGGTGCAGTATATGTGGATGCTGAGGGTACACTTAACACAACAGGTGTAGTAGATGAAGTGAAAGAACTGATTTTTAACTGCTACTATACCCGTAATAAATATAACTTAACCTATCAAATCTATAGAGATAACCGAGAAGAGTCTGGTAATCTGATTCTTAATGAGAGCGTTTTGGTTGAATACGGTGCGCCTATAGACACAGATTCCTTTATTGCAGGGTATGATGACGTAGTGGATGCAGTTATGCCTAAGGGCTATAAGTTCTTAAGCTATGTGGATTATAGTACCGGTTCCAAACCTACCATTATGCCCGCCGGTGATGTGTTTGTAAGACGAGATGCGGTTCTATCCGATACATCCAAGTTCGTGGTGGAAGTGTATTTTGAGAAGGATATGGTCAACCAGTACGAGAAGATGACCGAGGTTACTCTGGAGGATGCAGTTGGAACCAGAGTCATGATTACAGAAGGTAGCGAAAGTGTACGAGATGAGGAAGCCGGAACACTATCGCTTGGCCGCGATCTGTTTTCTGAACTGGTTCACAATCATGACTATTATACTTTTGTAGAGAGTGGAGAAGGTGTTGATAGTGTACTTACCGGTGACATTGTGGAGAATGCAGTGAATCCCGGTTCCGGTACCGTAGATAAGCTGGTTCTTAAAATATATTTCGAACGTAAGACAACCAGTGTTACGGTTCGTTATCTTGCAGGTAACAATTGCGGGATGGATGGCAATAAGACCATCAGCCAGTTCGTTATTTCCGGTAAATGGGGAACCAAGTACTCCTTTAAGCCTGATTTACTGTTTGATCCTGTGGCGGATGAGAGCGGACTGACATCATTCTATGGCGTAACTGCAGGAGATATTACCTGGCCTAATGTAGGCAGAAGCTATGTCCTTGACAAAGATTTCAGATATGGTTCCGTTGATGCATACGACTCCAAGGGACTTCCGTATCTTGCATCTTATGTGGAATATCATACTTATTTTGATGGAAACGGTAATATGCAGGGTACATGGCCCAGCAAAACTTTATACACTACCAGTGAGCTGGGTGGTACTTATGAGGGTACTTTCGGTTGCAATATTTCCAATACGGCGTATTGTTACGTGTACTATAACCAGATTGAACTAAATGAAGATTTGTATCTGGATGTGAAGTACAATCTTGCCAACAGTTTATCCGGAACCGGAGATTTAAGACCCGAGGATGTGACGGGTGACATTACGCATGAGTACAATGGCGAGGAATACCCTGTTCGTGTCATGAATAAATGTGCAATCGTACAGGGTTCCTTAAAGGGGGCGGGGGCAGGATTGGATGATTACCCTGCATCTGCAGCAAAGACCAGAAGTTACACTTACCCCGATTCTAACAATCTCTACCCGGGATTTACGGATATGGGGATTGAGAACGGACGTCATTATTATTTCTATGATGGTTCTGTAGACGGTGCAACTCATGGACCGGGACAGTATGTATATGTATCTAATGAATCGGATTCCTTCATGCTTGGTGCATATGTGGGATATTCCTTTGGATCCGGTACAACAGAGTGGGCTAAGGCTACCGAGTGGCTGAATCATTATGTCGAGACAACCACCGATACCAGAAAGGACGGGGCCTATGTATATTCCGGTTCTTGGGGCGCAACCTATATGTATGGCAATGGTGTGCTGACCTTTACCTATGCATATAAGAGCATGTATCGTGTTATTTATAACTTCCAGGGTAATACCTGCACGAACCATACTTACTATGTGGCAGGAACTTTGATTCCGGCAGAGACAATTTACTGTGACCATACTGCGGTTGTGCCTGTGAAGGCCGGATACGAGGCAGTATGGTATCAGGATGCTTATTTCAAGAAGCCGGTAGTAGACTTTACGATTAACGGTAATGTTGTGGTCTATGGACGTTATGAGAATGCTGCAATCAAAAATAAAGAATATATTTATTATGAACTTGCGGATCCCATTCGCGTTGCCGGTGTGGATTATCAGTATATTACAGAAGATATTGTGAACGAAGTAGATGGAGTTACAAGTGATGCACCGGGTGAGGAGTATATCGTCTCCATAGCTGACAGCCTTGGTAATACCAAAGATGTTGCTTGTCATAAGATTACTTATAGTTACAATGGTACACCGGTTCTGGTTGCTTTTG
>JAZLHG010000261.1:0-13259 GCA_045616705.1 Lachnospiraceae bacterium
AGAAGGTATCCTGCTGTCAGCAGTGCACTGATTAATAACACTGCAGGTCCTAAGTACGCATATACCGGAATGCCTTCACTAAGGCTACCAACACAGAGATACCATTTGCTAACAAAACCGGACAGGGGCGGAATACCCACAAGACCCAGACTGACAATGGTATAACTCCATAACATAAGCGGCATCTGCTTACCGATTCCCTGAAGCTCATCAACATATTCCCGGCCGGTCTCATGAATGACAATACCTGCGCTTAAGAACAGGCCGGATTTGATCAGTGCATGGGCAATCACATGCAGAAGGCTTCCGGTTAGCGCCACCGGATTCAGTAAAAAAACACCAAACAGAATATAGGATACCTGGCTGACGGTAGAGTAAGCCAGGCGTTTCTTGAACTGCTTCTCACGGTATGCAAGCATAGAGCCTAAGAATACCGTAGCAAGGGACAAGGTCAGAAGAATGTACTGCACATAGGTGCCGCGCACAAGATCCGGACCCGCAATATAGAACAGGGTTCTTAAAATACCGAGAACACCTGCTTTGACAATGATTCCCGAGAGGAATGCAGAAGCAGGAGCCGGTGCAACGGGATGCGCACTGGTAAGCCAGGCATGCATGGGAAGCATACCGCCCTTTACCGAGAAGCCAAGAATCATAAATAATACTGCAAGAAGCAGAATGGACTGATTCTCAGGGGTAACCTGCCCGCTAAGTACACCACCCACGGTAAATTCCAGTGAAGTTCCGTAATGGTATATGAAATACAGGCCGAACAGTGCCATATAAGCACCGCACAGGGAATAGAACAGATATTTTAACGCTGCCATTAATGCTTCCTTGGTCTCGTTATGGAATACCAGGGGCACAGACAGCAGTGTCATCAGCTCGTAGAACAAATAAAATGTAATCAGATTGGCGGCAAAGCACAACGCTTCAATAACAAGTAAGGTGATTACATAGAACAAGCCATACCGCTTCACATGCCGATCGCCCTTAAAATAGGCAATCGAATAGATTCCGCACAGAATCCAGACAACTGCTGTAATCGATGCAAATATGATACCCATAGTGTCCATTCGAAACGCTATGGGGAATTTCTCTGTTAAATGAAATAGAACAAAAACCTGCTCGCTCATATTTCCTCCTAGTACGAAACCTATGAAAATGTCTCTAAGCCCTTGCCGATCCACTCAATAATGTTGGTGGAAGCACAGCCCAGAATCAGATTCCAGATAATAAATCCAACCATAACCACCGTAAACAGCTTCTGGTCACGGGTGTGATAGGTGGGATATTCCGTATCCGGAACCGGAGTATAGATTCGAATCACGGTTTTCATGAAATAAATCGCATTAAGAATCGTACTGATTCCCAGAACAATCAGCGTAGGCAGCATTTTACCCACATTGTGCAGCGCCGCCTGGGCAAATAATAACTTCGAAATAAATCCGGCAAAGCAGGGGAAGCCAACCATGGACAACGCACCTACGGTAAAGCCTACGCCGGCGATTTTGTTACGGTATCCCGCACCGGTAATCTGCACAAACTGTCTGTTGCATCCGGATACATCCGTCAGACCGATCGCTGCAATAAACAGCAGAGACTTGGTTGCGGAATGCATCAGAATGTGGAAAATACTGGCAATCATACCTTCTCTGGTGCCCAGACCCATACCCATATAGATGTAACCGATCTGCGCAACGGAAGAATATGCAATCATACGACGAATATCGTTTTCCTTAATCGCCGATAAGGAACCGAAGATCATACCGGCAAGGCCGAAAATAAACAGCACATTATCTAAGGAATAACTTCTTAGAATATCAATACCGATTACGCGGTAGAAAATCTTAATCAGTAAGAAAATATATCCCTTGGATACAAGACTGGATAACAGTGCAGCGGAACTTACCGTTGAATAACCATAAGCATCCGGAAGCCATGCATGGAACGGAAACAGTGCACTCTTAATGGCAAGACCGGTACAAATCAACGAAACAGTTACCAAAAGGGGAACGGTATACTGACCATTTGCCACGATTTCTGCAACAGACTGCTGAATATTTGACATGAGCAAATGTCCGGTCAGATCGTATAACAGTACCAGACCGATTAAGAACAGGCCGGAACCAAGCAGACTCATAATCATATAGCGAACAGCTGCTTCAATGGTTCGACCAATCTGTCTGATCATAATCAGACCACAGGCTGCAATGGTATTAATCTCAACGAATACGTAAGCCGTAAATAAGTCGTTGGTATAAATCATAGCCAGAAGAGAGCTTAATAACAGATTTACCAGGATGTAATACAGGTTATGCTTACTCTCATCAACTTCTTCGTCTAACTTCTTGCGACCGCCAAGCATAGACAGCAGCATAATCAGACAGAATACAACAGCCATCCCCGCTTCCAATACGCCGGCTCGAATTTCATTGCCCCAGGGCGCGGGAAAATGGCCCATCATGAAAGTATAACTCTCTCCGGTAGCATACAGTCTGACAGACAGGTATGCGGAAGCAAACATGATAACCGTAATAACAACCGTATTCAGAACTCTGGCTGCCTTCTTCGGAAGTACAGAGGATACGGTTCCTGAAAACATGGCCAGGAAAATAGAGAAAAAGGGTATGTTCTGATAGAGCTCCATTATTGACCCTCCTTCTTAAGCTTCATAGAAATCTCATCCAGATCCAGGGTCTGATACCTTCTGTAGAGTCGAATGGTCAGAGACAGCATAAGGGCTGTGACAGATACCGATACTACGATACCGGTAAGAACTAAGCCTGCAGGAATGGGATTGATATAAGCTTCCGTAGACTGCACATTATTTACCACAATCGGAGCCATTCGACCGGTTATATAACCTTTTTCCGCAAGAAACAGATATACGGAAGAATCCATAATATTTAAGCCGATGATTTTCTTGATTAAGTTCTTCTGAAGAAGGAGATTGGTGAATCCGATTGCAAACAGGATAACCGCAACCGCTTCTCCGTAATTAACAAATAAGTTGCTTCCCATTTAGAAATCTCCTTTACGAAACATAGCGTAGAACGTATACATGGTACAGGTTACTACCATACCTACGCAGATATTCAGCACAAAAATCAGACCACTGCTTAAGATGGCACCGGGTGTTCCTAAGGGAATCCCACTGTGCAAACCGTTGGCACCGGTATAGAAAGAATATGCCTTGGACATACAGTAAACCGTCAATGCGGTGAAGCTGATCCATTTATAAGTCTTCTCGGTGAAGAATCGCTCGGTCTTCTCAAATCCGTTGGCCATACAATAGAGAATCAGGCCGGCACCCATAATAGCGCCACCGGAGAATCCACCGCCGGGTGATAAGTGACCGTTTAAGATCACATAGATTCCGAACAGGAAAATAACGGGAACCAGAACCGTTGCAGCCACCTTAAGAATGGAATCGCTGGCAGGTTCGTACTTCTCTTCGTCATCTTCTTCCTTCATATCAAAGGCATTGTTCATCTTCTTATTCTTACGAAGCAGAATCAGAACCGTAATGGTTGCAATGAATAGCACATTGGACTCGCCAAAGGTATCAAAGGCTCTGTAATCTAAGATCATGCCTGTAACGATATTGACGGCACCGGTCTCCTGAAGGCCCTTCTCAATATATCTGCCCGGGACCTCATTGTTCACAGGGTTCGCCGGATTGCCGTTGGGGGGAAGGTAAGATACCGTCACCAACATGACCCCAATTAAGGCTGCGGCAAATAACAGGCTCAATACGGTATAAAGAGATTTGAACAGCTTAACACCTTTGTTCTTTTCTGTATCATAGAGTTCATCATTCAGCTGCACATAATCCTGAATTCTCTCTTCAAACTGTTCCCTGGTCTCCTTCTTCGGGGACTGGGGCTTCATCTCCACATTGCCAAGATAGGGGTCGACGGAACCATCCATCCATTCCTTAAATTTGAATTCTCTTTCACTCTCATGGGAGGGTCGTAATTTACTCATTCTCTTCATCTCCCTTAACAGCGCGAATCTTCTTCAGCGTTACGTAGAACAGAAGGCTGGTAACACCTGCGCCCACTGCCGCTTCGGTAATGGCCAGATCCGGTGACTCAAGAACAATCCAGATAATGGACATAATCAGACTGAATGCCATATAAATAATAATGGAATTCAGGAGATTCTTGGAGAAACTGACAGAAATCGCGCACACTAACAGGATACCCAACAAAATGTAATTAATGATTTCCATACTCTGCCTCCTTCTTCTCATCTAAAGCTTCTTCTACCGTCTTGCCATCATCTACCCAGGTCTCTTCATAATGAGTAGATGCTTTCTCATTGGTCTCAACCTCCAGATTGGTAATCAGGTGAGAACTAACCGGAGAAGTAAAACACATAAATACAATAACCAACAACAGCTTCAAGCTTGTGAAATTCAGTCCGGAATAAATAACCAGTCCAATCAGACAGGACATCATAGCCAAGGTGTCACCAATTGCAGCGGCATGCATACGATTCATAACGAAATTGAATTTATACACGCCAATCATTTGTATGATAAATAAGAGCAGTCCGAAGATAATAAAGGCTGCAGCAATTACAGTACGAATCATTCCTGATTACCCTCCTCTGCTTTTCTCTTTCTATAAATACCAAGGAAAATCTTGGTCAGTGCCACAACAGCAATAAAACTGGTCATGGCATAGATGATACAAATATCAACCAGGTATCCTTCGTTCATCAGGATTGCCAGCATACCGATGATTACCATGACAATCGTACCCATCATATTAACGGATACAATACGATCGGCAATAGACGGACCGATAATCGCCCGAATCAGACAGATCAGGAGAAGAATCACCAGTATTCCGATTGCTACCAGTAAAATATGACTCATACGTTCTCCTCCAGTTTATAAAGAATTTCTGCAAGCTTACCGCCGTTAATATCATCCGCATAGGATTTCTCCAGTGCATGAACCGTATAGATATTACCTTCCTGCTTCACCGTAATGGTTCCCGGCGTAAGGGTAATGGCATTGGCATACAGCACTCTGCAGATTTCAGTCTTAAATTCCATGTCAAAAGTAACCAGAACCGGCTCAATATCATAGCGGTTCTGAAGAATCCATTTGGCTGTAGTCAGATTGGCCTTGATAATCTCAATGAGCAGTGCACACGCAAACCATAAGAAAATTCCGGCCTTCTTCATGCAGCGAATATCCTTTTTAATAGAAAAATCCAGGAAGAAACAAGCGAATGCATAAACTGCAGCCGAAACCCCCAGACCAAATAAAGCAATCTCTAATGTCAGATTACCGTTGAAAATAATCCATACGACAAACAAAAGAATAAACATATCATGTCCTCTTGTATTTAATTAAAAACATTTCTAATGTATTTTAATCCTTTTTAATAGGAAATAAAAGGCTAATATTCTTGTAATTTGTACCATTCTTTTTTACAATAAAGGTATATTTTTAAGCAATTTTTATGTATTTGTACTTATTGGAAGTACTTTAGGGGAGTATTTATGGAACAATCAAAACGTTTACACTACTTTGATGTTGCCAAAGGATTTGGCATCATCCTGGTAGTTCTTGGTCATATTGAGTACATTTCCGATCCACTTCGTACCTGGATTTCATCCTTTCACATGCCCTTATTCTTCGTTGTATCCGGCATGTTAATGCGTTATAAGGATGAACTGAGCCGTCCCTTCGCATCAACCGTTAAGAAGAAAGCACGTGGGCTGATTATTCCCTATCTCTGGTTTAGTCTGCTTTATTTTGTAATTGATATTCTGAATGTCGCCCTTGGCAAAATAGATATGGCAACTTTCTGGGAAGACCTTCAGTATTCTCTCACCTTCTACGGTGTATCGGTTCTGTGGTTTCTTCCGGCCCTTTTCGTTGCGGAGTGCGGTTTTATCCTGATCAGCAAGCGTCTGCCCAAGATTCCATCTATCCTGCTCATTGTGGTGTTGTCCGTTGGGGCTTACTTTGCGGAGCAGTACTTAAAGGGATGTGAAGTGCTTTACGGAACTTCCTTCGGCATAATGACCTTGATTCATTTCTTATATGTATTCCTTCGAGGCATTATTGCCATGCTGTTTGTGTGCTTGGCTTACCATACCTTTGCACTGACTAAGCCCGGTTCCGGTTTCTCTCCTCTTCAGGTTCTCATTGGTGTTCTGTTATTTGCCATTAATATGCTCACCTCTCAGATTAACGGATGTGTGGACTTCAGAAATCAGATTTTTGAGAATGTATTTCTCTTCCTGTTTGATGCGGTAATTGGATCTTACGCCTTGATTCTGATTTGTAAGAATATTCCCAACCTTCCGCCCATATCCTTCTTCGGCAAGAATTCCTTAGTGGTTATGGCTACACATGTAAATACTTACGTGCTCTATGCCGCTATTCTTCTCTCCTGGCAGATTGATAAGATTGTTACCCATGCCAAGAGTTATATTTTCCAGTTTAATATCATGTGGATTACCTTTGCCCTTGAAACTCTGATTATTCTGGTCATTAACCGGTTCTTCCCCTTTGTTCTGGGCAAGAAATGCTCTTTATTTCATAAGGAGGAGAAGTAGGCATGACCCAGAAGAAACGATTGACTTATCTTGATATGGCAAAGGGCATTGGTGTATTCCTGGTTCTGATTGGGCACCTGCAGGGAGACCCCTTTTTCTCCTATTCTCCCCTGTTTGCACCGCTCTGTACCTGGATTTTCTCCTTCCATATGCCTTTATTCTTCATTATTTCCGGTATGCTGATAAGGCTAAAGCGGGATGAAGAAAAAGATTTCAAGAGTCTGGCCGCAAAACGATTCCGGGGCATTATGATTCCCTATTACTGGTTCAGCTTCTTCTATTTATGTGTGGTTGTTTATGCATTAATCTCCGGTAATATTCAGGTTGGAACCCTTCTTGAACAGATCTGGTATGTCATGAGCTGCTATGGTATGAGTGTTCTCTGGTTCTTACCTGCACTATTCCTGGGCGAACTTCTGTTTATTCTGATTCTTAAGAAGGTGCGGAAGCCCTTTGCACCGATTGTGTGCCTTGTAACTACTGCTATTGCCATTGGAGCAAACTGGATCGTCAAGTCAAACCTTTCAGGCGTGGATTCATTGAAGCGCGTATTGGAACTGTGTACTGTTCTGATTCGTCCCTTCTTTGTTGTATCTTTTATTGCCATCGGCTATTATGTCTATGGCCTGTTTCAGGAAAGAGAACGATTCTGCTTACCGGAATTTGGCATTGGTATCGGCCTTATGATTGCCAATCTTGCTACTTTCCGTTTTAACGGGGGCGTTGATTTCAGATCATTAGTAATGGGCAATTATCTCCTGTATTACTTTGGCGCAGTATGCGCCTCCCTGGGACTGATTCTGATCTGTAAGAACCTGCCGCCTATGAAGCCTATTACTTTCTGGGGCTGCAATTCCCTGATTGTTATGGCAGTTCATAATTCCGACAGCATTCTGTATCTGGCATTGAAGCTTGCCATGTATGTGAATCAGTTTGTTACCAGGGCAAAAGGTTATATCAGTTATGCAGTCATTGTGCTGGTAATTGTGATATACTCTACCATTATGATACTTCTCATCAACAGGTTCTTCGGCTTCATTGTTGGTAAGCCTTCACCTTTTGATGGTTTATTTAGGAAGGATAAGAAATGCGATTAAGAAACATCTCCGGTTCTAGGGAAGTCATTGCCGACAGCCCTTTTGTGGTTCATGAACCGGAACAGTTTAGAGGACGCTTCGCATCGGAAGTGTTCCACAATCAGAATGAGATTCATATCGAGATTGGCATGGGCAAAGGTCAGTTCCTAATGGAGCTTGCTGCCCGCAATCCTCAGATTAATTATATCGGTATCGAGAAATACTCCTCGGTACTGCTTCGTGCTGTGCAGAAAATGGAGAGTCTTGAGACACCACTGTCCAATTTGTTCTTTATCCGCATGGATGCAGAAGATATCGGAGAGGTATTTGCGCAGGATGAAATCGGGAAGATTTATCTGAATTTCTCAGATCCCTGGCCCAAGGATCGTCATGCCAAAAGACGACTTCCTTCCAAGGAATTCTTACACCGCTACGAACAGATTCTGGTTCCCCAAGGTGTGGTTGAATTTAAGACCGATAACCAGGGGCTCTTTACTTTCGCGCTAAGCGAGGCTCCCATTGCAGGATGGACGGTTATCGCCTCTACCTTCGATTTGCATCACGACGATCAGATGAACGAAGGCAATATTATGACGGAGTACGAGCAGAAGTTCTCTTCTATGGGTAATCCTATTTGCAAATGTATTCTTGGAAGAATTCTTCCTCTGCTTCTATGCTTTCTTCTGGTAAACAACCTGTTTGTGACTCCCGTATGGGCGGTAAATACGGTTCCTACCGAGGAACAGGCCGAGGCCGCCAATGTTCGTAAGCTGATGCGTGTTGAGAGTAACGAAATTGATGGCTGGCCGGAGGGTCCACTCATCGGTGCCCAGTCCGCAATTCTTGTGGAAGCCGACACCGGCGTCATCCTCTATGAGAAAAACATATACGAACAGCTCTATCCCGCCAGTACCACCAAGCTCATGACCGCTCTCATTGCACTTGAGAATTCCACCATGGATGAGGTGGTTACTTTTTCGAAAGATTCCATTTTTAATATTGAGAGCACATCCAGCCGTATCGGTATTGATGTGGGAGAACAGCTTACCATGGAGCAATGTCTCTATGGTCTTTTACTTGGTTCCGCCAATGAGGTTGCTTATGCCATTGCAGAACATGTGGGTGGCGACTATGACCACTTCGTAGATATGATGAATGAGAAAGCGGCATCTCTGGGATGTGAGCATACCCATTTCGCCAATGCCAACGGTCTTCCCAGAGAAGACCACTACACCTGTGCCTATGATCTTGCACAAATTGCCAGGGCCTGTTTCCGAAACGAATCCCTTGAGACCTTCTCCGGAACCACCCGTTACACCATTCCGCCTACCAATATTCAGCCCCAGGAGCGTATTCTTGATAACCATCATTTGATGCTTCCCGGATTCAAATATTATTACGATGGTGTCATTTGTGGTAAAACCGGTTATACCCAGGATGCCCGTCAGACTCTGGTTACGCTGGCACAGCGTGGTGAGACCCGTTTGATTTGTGTCATTCTGAAGGAAGAGGCACCGGATCAGTTTATTGATACCCAGAAACTGTTTGATTATGGATTCAGCCAGTTCCAGAAAGTAAATATCAGTAAGTCCGAGCACAAATACATGCTGGACAGTGCCACCTTCTTCCATACAAACTTAGATATTATCGGATCTTCCAAGCCCATTCTGTCCATCAACCCCAGCGGTAACGTCATTATTCCCAAGATGACCGAATTTGATGACGTTGATGTAAAGATTGTTTATTCCACGGAGCATTCCAATTCCGTTGCTACCCTGAATTACTATATCAGTGACCACTTTGTGGGCAAATCCACCATTGATTACGCGGATAACAGTGAGCGAACCCTGGAATTTGCCAATATTATCGTGGATTCGGAGAAAATCATTCCCAAAAACGTAGTGCCTGACCACAAAATCATTTTCGTCGATACCCAGATGCTGGTTCTTCGCATTATCATGGTTTTAGTGGGTGTGATTCTACTAATCAGTCTGGTGTATGGTATCATTCGTTTCTTCACCGGCAGACGCCATAGAGGCGGATTATTTAAGAGCAAGAAGAAACGGTGGAAAGGGAAGCTGTTTTAGCAGCATTTATTTGTTCAACTTCAGCAGTTCTTTCTTCAATTTGCGTTTCTCAGCTCTCTGCTGTCTAAGCTTCTCCTGTTTCATCTCGATTTCGGCAGCCTGTTCTTCGGTAACAATCTTAAGTGTCTTCACCACGTAGACATTACCATCGTCTGTCTTCTTCATGCGGACCTTGCCCTTTAAGTAACCATGCTTCTTACAATAGGACAGGCTGTAATAGTGCTTGCCATTCACCGAGAACCATTTAATCTTCTTCTTGGCGGTGCGACCACAGAGGTAACACTTGGTGGCAGCCACCATCTTGTCTTCCATTGCTGCTGTCTTGTCCGGGAATTCCCTGGAAATATATTTGGAATAGGTCTTGAAGCTGACCTTCACTTCTTCTCTCTTATTCTGGGGTACCATGAATACATCATAAGAGACATATTTTTCGACTTCCGGCTTCTGCTTATTAATCTCCATAAATACCTTGGCCGTATAATAAGCATCGCTGTATGCCCTATGGAAAGGAATATCCTTCTCCATATTCAGATAATCAACCGCATACTCCAGCGCTCGTCTAATCTTACCATCTTCATAGGTCAGCGAGAAGAACTTCTGAATGTCGAAGTATTTCAGGGGTCCCTTGGACAGCTCCTCCATACCGTAATAACACATATTCTTCTGCAGTTCCGTAAGATCCAGTGTTCCCCAGATGCAGAACACGTAATTGTTACCACACCATTTCAGGAAATTGTTCATCGCCTCCGGAAATGAAATTCCGGCTTCCAGCTCTTCCTTATCAACACCCACAATCTTACTGGTCATATAATGAATGGTATGATAAATCTGCGGCTTAATAATCTGTTCAAACCTATCAACCATCTCGAATCGACGATTCAGCTTCACTGCACCGATTTCTACGATCTCGAAGGGGAGTCCGTATTCTTTATTATATTTGTCTGTTGACTGGTTCCATTCCAAGTCCAAAACGATATAATCCATAAGTTAGATTATACTATTCACCAAAGTAATATTCTAGATAAAATTGGATTTTTTCTACCAATCCGGTCTGTTTGTAATACTTCACTAACCGATTTGTATAGTGATATTTTTTGACCCTTTCTTCAGCCTGTTCCAATTTCTCCTTTGTGATTCTAATCACATCCTCCAAACGATCTCTCTTTACCCGTTGATGATAATAGTGCAACAGATATTCCATTAGGAAAATAGCATTCTCCATACATCCTCGGTACTTCTGTTCCGGAATTCTGTCCTCAATGCAAATATCCGATAAATTTTTCACCGACCGCACTACGAAGCTCCACACGGTTTCTATTTCTGAATCACAGAAATACATTGGTTGTTCAATTAATCCATCCAGCCATTTTTCATAAATTTTCTTCTCTTCTCCTACAAAGTCCAAGCGAGACTCTTCTCGTGATCTCGCCAATAATCTGATTATTTCCTTCTTCATGTTTCCCCCGTGAGAACACGGACTATACCCCAATCCACACTATCACCGGGCATGATAAGATTGTGTTTATTAATACAAATATTTACTAAAAATCATCATTCACATCACTGATCAGATTGCTGGCTAGATTCGTAACAAGCACTGAATGCAGGTCTCATTTCTTCAATTTGTTTGCGTGTAAGACCATATCCGGTAGCTGTTTTTTCCCAATTTTCTTTAACGATTTTCAGAATCTCTTCTGCCCTTGCCTCCGCATCCGATTTGGATAGTCCAAATCGCACAGCGGTCTGCACCGCTAGAGCAATATTGATACGGTTATCTTCCTCATTCACATTAAGAGACAGTTCATCGCCATAAGGAACTGGGTTTACATCATACAAAGGCGAAAGAATCCAACCCTTGTCGGTCAGGATAAATGCATGATTTCTCAGATGATCATCCGTATTGGTAACCGCCATATTAAACACGATACGCTTCCATAGTTCGGCAAGGTCCTTCTTAGGCTGTGCACCATTGGACTTGATGAAAGCTACAATATCCAAATAGCTGCTTCCATCTGCTGCAGATGCACCATCTGCTTTACTAAGCAAGGTCATCGCTGAAGCAAAATGTACTCGCTTATTACCCATACGGTCAAATCGCTTTATTAGGAACGTACTACCAAGTGAGGAAAACTTCTCAAGCTTAGCCTCCGGGACATTCAAACCGCAAAGCATTGCAAGATCATGTGCTACCATTTCCCATGCTCCGGTATCATATTCATCGTTCTTTGACGGAAACTTTGCAATCCAAAGCTGATCCTTTGTATCTACTACGGTTGCCTTCGGTCTGGCACCACCTAAAGAAGAACCCGGTTTAATCAGCTGATTCAGCCATTTTTCAGTTAAACCGACCTCATCATTTTCAAAGTTTCTGGAGGCTTCTTCCAATGTACGAAGCGTAGCCCATGGTGGGGCAGCTGTATCCTTATCATCAGAAAGAAACGGCCCATCCTGCTCTGCTTTGAAGCGAACGCCTCCCATCCGGGTTTCATCATATACTCCAAGAAGGTAATCGCTATCATAAAGCTTAGAGGGCTTACGGCCTTCCTTTTCCGCTAAAATTCTTTCTCGCTTATTCATAAGAACACGTCCCCAGCGGTCTGGAGAGGCATCTGCAAACAGACCAAAAATGTTCTTACCGGTCGGATACTGTCTGCCGGAATATGGCATAAGCTCTGGGTCCAGTGTAAACGCTAGTCCGGTTTTTTTCAGCCATTCTTTATCGTATTCAAATGAATAGGATTCTACACCCTTGATAACGTTCACATATAAACTCCCCATAAGAACAGGCTGATCTGTACTGAAATCATCATATACAAAGATTTCTTTCTGATTTACTGCCATTATTCAGACCTCCTAGGCGCACGTTTCTTTGTAATCAGATTTAAATCCTGCAGTTGTCTGCCCATCTCATCATCCTTAGCAACAAGAAGCAAATCCTTGTCCAGATTATTTAATGCATGTAGAACAGCTGCATATATCCCCATAGCAACTGACGGATCTCCCTTTTCAATTTTCCAAAGAGTTGCGCGACTGATTCCGGCACGTTCAGAAACAAGCTCTGCAGATAAACTCCGTCTAAGTCTTGCAAGTTTAATCTGTTCTCCCATAGTCTGCAGGATTTCTTCTGTTCTGGGTAATATATTATATGCTGCTTTCTTCATTTCTATTCTCCATCTTTATAATGTTTATTATTATATACACATACCACGCTTTTGTCAATTTTAAAAAACATTATAAAAACAGCAGTGGCTTGACACGCAAACCACTGCCAAATAAATTCTTACGTCCCTGACTGGAGTCGAACCAGCGGCCTTTCGCTTAGGAGGCGAACGCTCTATCCTACTGAGCTACAGAGACAAATATAAATAGATTACTCTTGAATATTAACACAAGAATAATCAATTATCTACCAATCTCAGGATAATTGATTGCACCCTGCAACCATATTATTCCTTTAAATCTTCGTCCAATCTTTGGTTCTCCAAATAAGTCTTTGTCATTTATACAT
>JAZLHG010000262.1:0-4831 GCA_045616705.1 Lachnospiraceae bacterium
GATCTTGACATTTTTTTTCCTCCTAATTAGTAACCACTATTTGATTGTCTTACCGTCTCTGCGTCTTACAATCATCTTATTGGACTTCTTGTTTTTCTTTCTGGTCTTCAGACCAAGTGCCGGCTTACCCCAAGCAGTAGACGGCCCGGGACGACCGATGCTCGTTCTACCTTCACCACCACCATGAGGATGGTCGTTGGGGTTCATGACTGAACCACGAACTGTAGGTCTGATACCCATGTTACGTGTACGTCCTGCTTTACCGATATTGATAAGGTTGTGGTCACCATTTCCTACAACGCCGATACAAGCTCTGGCATTGATGGGAACCATTCTCATCTCGCCTGAAGGAAGACGAAGTGTTGCGTACTTTCCTTCTTTAGCCATTAACTGTGCACTGTTTCCTGCTGAACGAACAAGCTGTCCGCCTCTTCCCGGATTGAGTTCAACGTTGTGAACCTGTGTACCTACGGGAATCTCAGAAAGAGATAAGCAGTTACCTACTCTAACCTCGGCCTCAGGTCCATTCATAACCTTCATGCCATCTGTTAATCCTTCGGGAGCGATGATGTATGACTTCTCGCCATCTGCATAGCAGATTAAAGCGATGTTTGCTGTTCTGTTGGGATCGTACTCGATACCGATTACTGTTGCAGGAATTCCATCCTTATTTCTCTTGAAATCAACAAGTCTGTATTTTCTTCTGCTTCCACCACCGTGGTGTCTAACAGTAATCTTACCCTGGTTGTTACGACCAGCATTCTTCTTGAGTGAAGTTACCAGTGACTTCTCGGGAGTCTTCTTGGTGATTTCTGCGAAATCAGAACCCGTCATCTGTCTTCTACTCGGGGTATATGGGTTATATGTTTTAATTCCCATGATTAATTCTCCTTTACTGTATTAAGTTTATTATCGTACTTTTCTGTACATACTGGGCATTTCGCCTCTTAGAGACTTCCGAACAGCTCGATTTCCTTGCTGTCTGCTGTAAGCTGAACAATTGCCTTCTTAGTCTTAGCTGTCTGGCCTTCTGTTCTGCCACGTCTCTTCTTCTTACCGTCAAGATTGATTGTGTTAACGCTCTTAACCTTAGCGCCTTCAAACATCTTCTCAACAGCTTCCTTAATCATTGTCTTGTTAGCTTCTGTATGAACAAGAAATGTGTACTTCTTGTCTGCCATACCAGCCATACTCTTCTCTGTAATAACCGGCTTGAGGATTACATCATAGTACTGAACGTTTGCCATTATGCATACACCTCCTCAATCTTTGCAACAGCAGCTTTCGTAGCGATTACTGTGTTGTACTTCATGATGTCATATACGTTGATGTTAGCAGCATCAGCTGTGATTACATTCTCAATGTTTCTTGCGGATAATACAACGTTCTCTGCTTCATCTGTAACGATTACAAGTGCCTTGGATACCTTAAGAGCATCTAAAACCGCCTGCATCTTCTTGGTCTTAATCTCATCGAACTTAAGCTCATCTACTACCAGGAACTTCTCATCCTGTACTCTGCTTGTTAATGCAGACTTGAGAGCCAGTCTCTTTTCCTTCTTGTTGATCTTGAAGGAATAATCACGAGGAACGGGTGCGAATACAACTCCGCCGCCTGTCCACTGAGGAGATCTTGTTGAACCCTGTCTTGCATGACCGGTTCCCTTCTGTCTCCAGGGTTTCTTACCACCACCGGATACTTCAGAACGTGTCTTAGCTTTCTGAGTTCCCTGGCGGTTATTTGCAAGCTGCTGAACGACTGCAAGGTGTACGAGATGCTCGTTAACATCAACACCAAATACTGCATCGTTTAAGTCCATCTTGCCAACTTCTTTACCTTCCATATTATAAACGGATACGTTTGCCATTTCTTTGGTTCTCCTTCCTTATAAAGACTAGTTAGCAGCCTTTACAGATTCTTTTATTGTCACAAATGCTTTCTTGGGTCCCGGTACAGCGCCCTTAACAAGAAGAAGATTCTTATCTCCATCTACTCTTACTACTTCAAGATTCTGAACCGTAATCTGCTTAGCACCCATCTGACCGGGCATCTTCTTACCCTTGAATACACGGCTGGGGCTTGAACATGCTCCGTTGGAACCAGCGTGACGATGGAACTTGGAACCATGCTTCATAGGTCCTCTGTGCTGACCATGTCTCTTGATCGCACCCTGGAAACCTTTACCTTTGGAGATAGCTGTTGCATCAATCTTATCGCCTGCTGCGAAGATGTCTGCCTTAATCTCCTGTGCTAACGTATACTCATCAGCATTTTCAAACTTAAATTCACGAACAAACTTCTTGGAGCTTACGCCGGCCTTCTTGAAGTGACCCTGCTCAGCCTTAGTTGCACCATGACGATGAACAACCTCTACCTTGCCGCCCTTGTCCTTATTAACAAGCTTGTCCTTCTTGTCTGCGTAACCTACCTGTACTGCGCTGTATCCATCGTTCTCAACTGTCTTAATCTGAGTAACGTAGCAAGGACCTGCTTCCAGTACTGTTACCGGTACTAACACACCGTCTTCGTTGAAGATCTGTGTCATGCCGATTTTTGTTGCTAAAATCGCCTTCTTCATTTTTTCCTCCTTTTTCCTACAGCGGAACCTCTTATAATAAGGTTCATTCTAGTAGGAGATTTACTTGTTTTTCATTTTGATATCAATGTAAACACCTGCAGGCATTTCCAGTCTCTGCAGTGAATCTACAGTTTTCTGGGTCGGTGTAATGATATCGATGAGTCTCTTGTGAGTTCTCTGCTCGAACTGTTCTCTGGAATCTTTGTACTTATGTACGGCACGGATGATGGTAACAACCTCTCTCTTAGTAGGAAGGGGTACCGGTCCGGACACCTCTGATCCGGTCTTTTTAACAGTCTCGATGATTTTCTTAGCGGATGCATCAACTAACTGATGATCATACGCTTTCAGTGTGATTCTCATTACCTGAGTTGCCATAAAAAAAGTCGCCTCCTTTTCGCACTTTTAAAGCTAAGTACGACAAGCGGTGACTGTACACTCTCCCGTGTGTGTCCTACATGAAAACATATCGAACTTCACACGTCGTTTCTGCTCTAGGCAGACTATTGATTTCGTACAGTGACTTGTCGCCAGTTTCCTAACATGACATTCGCTCCACGGAAAACCTACCACAGTGGGTAGCAACCTCACGCTTCTACGCTATCAATGTCACAGCAAAATCTAATATACACGATGAATACCATCTGTGCAAGAGATTTTGAAGAAATATTGTATTTTTTTAGAAACAATTGCAAAACATCTCCAATTTGCATAAAAATGGTTCCCAAACCCTGTCGGGAACCATCATAAATACCAATTCAGATTACTCGTTCTGCTTACTGTTTAATAATACGATGGATGCAAGCACCAGAATCATTCCGATCAGTGCATCTACAGTCATGCTCTCTTTAAAGACCGCAATTCCCAGAATGGTTGCCACTACAGGTTCAATGGATGCCATAATGCTGGCCTTGCCGTTCTCCGTATGTTTCAGTCCCAGGGTATATACCAAGTAGGGCAATATTGTCGCGACAATAGCAATCCCTACAGATAATAAAATATCTTTTACCGTATTACCTCTTATGATACATTCTGCAATCTCAACCGGTGACTGGATAAATACGGTTGCAAGAAGTGAGAACGCGAATGTATAAAAGGAAATGGTGAAGGAATGATACCCTCTCATGATGGCATATCTTCCGAATATGGAATATAATGCATATCCAAGTCCTGATCCAAGTCCAATCAGTATCCCCAGTGGTGACATCACAAGTCCCCCCTGGGAAAATAATCCGCACACCAGCACACAACCTGCAAAAGCCATCACCATTGCTACGACTTTCCGAAGGGTGATTCTCTCTGCAAACAGAATCGCAGATAACAATACCACAATAATGGGTGCTGTGTATAAGAGAATGGCTGCTACCGACATAGAAGTCATCAGTATGGTCTGAAAATAACACAGATTAAAGAATGTCAGGCTGATAATTCCGGTTCCTATAAAGCACCAGATGTCCTTAAGCCTGATCCTGAACAACTTCCTATCATATATTAATAAGAAGAGACCCAATATCATTACTGCAAACAGAACTCTGACCTCTACTATGGAAAGAGAGGTCAGTCCGTCTGCGTTAAGTCCTCTGACAAACAGTCCCATGCTGCCCCACAGGATTCCTGCAAGAAGAATCAGCATGGATGATAGATAACGCTTATTCATTATTTAGTTGCCGCCTCGAATTCATCAACGATGCTCTGATCGGGCTCCTTGGTTACAAGGCTTACAACGATGATGCATACCAGAGATACGATAAATGCAGGAAGCAGCTCGTAGATGTTAAATACACCGCCAAGAGGCTTCACTAAGAATTTCCAAACGAATACTACAACACCACCGGATACCATACCGGCAATTGCGCCAGCTTTGTTGGTTCTCTTCCAGAACAAAGCGCACAGTGTTAATGCACCGAATGCACCGCCGAAGCCTGCCCAAGCGAAGGATACGATACCGAATACGCTGGAGTTAGGATCGTTTGCAAGCAGTACTGCGATCACACTGATCACTACGATGGTAAGACGAGCAACACGAAGGCTCTGCTTCTCTGTCATCTTTACCTTGAAGAAGTCAGTTACGATATTCTGGCTTACACTGGATGCTGCTGCCAGCATCTGGCTGTCAGAAGTAGACATGGTAGCTGCAAGAATACCTGCCAGGATAACACCTGCAACGATTGCTGCGAAGATACCCTTCTGGCTGATCAGACCTGCGATCTTAACGATAACGGTCTCACTTGCACTGCCCTCCAGGAAATCAAG
>JAZLHG010000263.1:0-2214 GCA_045616705.1 Lachnospiraceae bacterium
ATTTACTGATAGAGGATATGCGCTGGCGAATCGAATACAGGAAGCCGCTTCCTCACCAGAAATTGTCTCGGACTGTATCGTAAACTGTATGGGGGAATCCCATAAAGACAAGCTCGGCTATACCGAGGAATCCCTTACAGAGTGGAGCAGAAGAAGATTTCTTGATCACGATGGAATTCTCTTTATCGGAGCCACAGGTATCGCTGTTCGCGGTATTGCTCCCCATCTTGTGAATAAACTTCAGGATAGTCCGGTACTGTGCATGGATGAAATGGCGCAGTATGTAATTCCGATTCTATCGGGGCATGTGGGTGGAGCCAATGAACTGGCACTGAAACTGTCGGTGCTAATTGGTGCTGTTCCGGTGATTACCACAGCAACGGACTTAAATCATTGTTTTGCCATAGATTTGTTTGCGAAACGGAATCGCTTGCGAATCCTTAACCGAGAAGGAATTGTGTATGTATCCGCGAAATCATTAAGAGGTGAGAAGATTAAAATTCTGGTCAATCCAAACCGTGTTCAGACTGAGCCTTCAGATTCTCAAATTGAACTGATATGGGACACAGAAGAGAAACCGGATGTTGTGATCTCAACAGAATGGGAAGAGAAGAATAGTGCAACGTGGCTGTATTTGAAACCAGGGGAATATGTAATTGGAATTGGCTGCAAAAAAGATAAGCCGTTTGATGAATTAAAAACGTTTATCGACGAACAACTTCGGCATGTAAATGTATTGCCACAGAACATTTACGGGATATGTTCCCATACGCTGAAACAGAATGAACAGGGAATACTGAAACTATGTAGTACTTACGGTGTTCCATTTATGACCTACAATACAGAAGAACTTGAGAGGGTAGAGGGCGAATTTAGTGAATCGTCCTTTGTGAAGTCTACGACAGGTGTAGATTGTGTTTGTGAGCGGGCCGCAATGGCCGCTGCATCAGAAGGCGGGGAACTTATCGTTCCCAAAGTAGCACAAAATGGCATGACGTTTGCTCTTGTCAGGAGAAACTGGGAGATTAGTTTTGGAGAATCATAAAATCTATGTAATCGGAATAGGGCCTGGGAGCTTAACGATGCTAACACCGCAGGCAAGAACGCTTCTTGAATGTTCGGATTTGATTGTTGGATATTCTGTATATCTGGATTTGCTGCGCGAAGAGTTTCCGGATCATGAAATGATTTCTACTCCCATGAAGCGGGAAGAAGAACGATGCAGAATCTGTTTTGATCAGGCTATGCAGGGACGAAAAGTGGTTCTTGTATGTAGTGGTGATGCAGGCATATACGGGATGGCATCCCTAATGTATACGGTAGGTGTTGATTACCCGTTATGTACGGTAGGGGTGATACCCGGTATCACTGCTGCAAGCAGTGGTGCAGCAGAATTGGGAGCTCCTGTTAATCATGATTTTTGTGTGATTAGTCTGTCGGATTTACTTACGCCATGGGAGGTCATTGAGAAGAGACTGATTGCGGCAGCTCGAGGAGATTTTGCAATTGTGCTATACAATCCTGCAAGCAAGCATCGACCGGATTATCTTAGGAAGGCTTGTGATATTCTTCTTCAGGAAGTTAGTGAGGATAGAATATGCGGCTTCGTTAGAAATATCGGAAGAGATGGAACTGCGACGGAAGTAATGCAGCTAAAGGACTTAAGAAATGCACAGGTGGATATGTTCACCACGGTGTTTATTGGCAATTCCGGGACGAAGGAAATTGATGGCAGAATGGTAACGCCCAGAGGTTATCGTGTAGAGGAATAAATTTGTGAGTAAGGTTATTATTTTTGCAGGTACAACAGAAGGTAGAAAACTGTCCGAGTATTTATCGGATGTAAAATGCATGCATACGGTCTGCGTTGCTACTGACTATGGCCAGCAAGTTATTACGGAATCTCCCTATGGTACCGTCCGTAACGGACGTTTAGACTGTGAAGAAATGCAGATGCTATTTCGGCAGGAAACGGCAGAAGTAGTGATAGATGCAACGCATCCTTATGCGCGGATTGTAACAGAAAATATTGCCGAAGCATGTAAGTTATGTGGTGTCACTTACCTGAGACTGCTTAGAAATACAACTTTTGATAAACAGAGTCATCATCATTATTTTGAGAATATTACAGATTGTATTGCGGCATTACAGCGCCTAGATGGTCCTGTTTTCCTTACGACAGGTAGCAAGGATTTACATTTATTTACGGAAGAC
>JAZLHG010000264.1:0-1482 GCA_045616705.1 Lachnospiraceae bacterium
TACCAAGAACATCCTTCTTCGCCTCTAATGCTTTCAATGCATCATCTGTCATATCACGGGGAATTGTAAAGGTAATATCCTTGGTATTCTCACGACCGATAGACTGCAGAATCATATCTACGTTAATATTGGCCTTAGCAAGTGCATCAAACAGTCTAAATGCCACACCGGGCTTATCCTGCAGACCTACTACTGAAATTCTTGTAACATTCTTATCGGCAGCAATGCCGCTAACTAACATTCTCTCCACTTTTACATCCTCCTTAACAACGGTTCCTTCTTCTTCATTCAAACTGGATCTAACAACAAGCTGTACGCCATATTTCTTGGCAAGTTCTACTGAACGGTTATGCAGTACACCTGCACCAAGTGTAGCAAGATCAAGCATTTCATCGTAAGTAATTTCATCCATCTTACGAGCATTCTTAACAATACGGGGATCGGCCGTGTATACGCCGTCAACGTCTGTAAAGATCTCGCACTTATCTGCATGCAGAGCTGCCGCAAGAGCAACTGCTGTGGTATCGGAACCACCTCTGCCCAGAGTTGTATAATCATCGTACTTGTTAATTCCCTGGAAACCTGTAATCACTACAATCTTTCTGGAATCAAGTTCATGACGAATTCTCTCTGTATCAATTCTCTTAATACGCGCATTACTGTATGTACTTGTGGAATGCATTGCAACCTGGTATGCATTTAAGGATACCGCAGGCACGCCCATTCCGTTCATTGCCATAGCCATCAGCGCAACACTGGTCTGCTCGCCGGTGGTAAGAAGCATATCCATCTCTCTCTTGGAGGGACTGGGATTAATGTCCTTCGCCATGTCAATAAGTACGTCTGTCTGCTTACCCATAGCGGACAGAACCACAATCACATCATGTCCTTCCTGATAGTCTTTGATGCAGCGTCTAGCTACATTCATGATTCGTTCCTTGTTGGCAACAGATGTGCCACCGAACTTTTTCACAATTAACATATTTTCTCTCCTTACTTCTGGTAGTTCTACTTCATAAACAATCTGTCAATCAGTTTATAACCTTCCGGAACAAAGATTCCGGTCTTGGCTGCTTCCGCCTCATTGTAGAAATCAGCATGCAGTCCACTTTCCCTGGACATGGACAAATTACATCCTGCGTTATACAGCATATAAGGAACCGGATCTGATGTATGCGTACGACATCTGATGGGAGTCGGATGATCCGGCATAATCAGCATTCTGTATTCTTCGCCGCTTGCATCCAGTTTCTCCTTAATTCGTCTGATAACACGCTCGTCCAGATTCTCAATGGCCTTCACTTTACGTTCAGAGCTACCTTGATGACCCATTTCATCAGGAGCCTCAACATGAACATAAGCGAAATCATATCCATCCTCTGTCAGGGCCTTCACAGCCGCATCGGCCTTACCTTCATAATTGGTATGGAGTCCACCGTTGGCGCCTTCCACCTCAATTACATCCATTCCTGCACCGATTGC
>JAZLHG010000265.1:0-3105 GCA_045616705.1 Lachnospiraceae bacterium
CGAAGCAATTTCATCCAGTGTAATCCCGGTATTGTAATACTCCTGAATCATGCTGATGGCACGTTTCACCGTAAGATCCGTTACTTCTTCTGCACTGACTGTTCCCATAGAAATCGCTGTTGCAACTTCTGTAGACAGAGATCTTAGTTCTGCCTTGGTATTGGCATTCATAATCCGCTTCAGAAGTTCCTGCCGATCTAGGCTACTCTCAATCTGATTACCCAGTTCCTTGGCAACTTCCATGGCAAACCAGAGAAATCTGACATAACAGTCCTTAATCTCTCTGGGTTCATAAATTCTGCCGTCAGTGAATGCCTCGTGGAACTTCTCAATGGTCTTAAGAACTCTGTTCTGATCCCCTGCACACAGCGCCTGTCTCAGCTCCGACTCTGCATTCATAGGATAAGTACAAATTACTGTCTGTACCTCCGTAATTCTGGGATAAGAAATCAGAATCTCCTTCTCAAAGGCGATGTTCCATTCCATATACTTATATAAACTGTCAAAGGATGACTTCATTCCGCTAAGATTCTCTGCTTGTACGCAGCCAAATACGAACCCATCCGCATCATGCTGTAGCATCCTATACTGAAGCCATCTCTCTAAGTCCTTACCTTGAGAATAATCAACAGAGATAAAAGCTAAGGACTTCCTGTAAGGCAGTTCAACCATAACAAATCCCGCCTGCTCACAGGATGCAAACATATTCTTAAGAATCCGTCTATACTTCTCAATATCATCATACAGGTTCCCCAGATACACACAGGCAATCCAGGCACCATGATTCACATCAACACGGTAAGAATCCATAAGGTACGTAGAAATCTCATCATCAATCTGAATGGCATCTAAGAAAATATCCCGAACCATCTGTTCAAGGCTGCCTAATTTACTGGGCTTTTTCAGTTTCTCTTCCTGAATCTGCAGTTTGATATTGTCAATTGCACTTGAGAAATCCATAAGGGAGATGGGCTTCAGAAGATATTCGGTAACACCTAACTTCATGGCACTTCTTGCATACTCGAACTCCGTATAGGCACTAAGAACAATGGCCTTCACCTTAACACCCTGCTCATTTAGCCTGGTAAGCATCTCAAGACCATCCATTTTGGGCATACGAATATCTGTAATGATCAGATCCGGCTTCTTCTCAAGAGCCAGACTAAGGCCCTCTTCGCCGTTCTTACCATCACCAACCACTTCGTATTCATCTCCTAACTTCTTAAGGAGACTTACGATGCCTTCACGTATTCTAATTTCATCTTCAACAATTATAATCTTCATATGGAATCTCGAATCTATTCAGGAGACTGTTCAGATGGCTCTTCCACAGTCACCCTTTCTTCTTCAGATGCTTTCTCTTCTTCGGATACAACTTCTACAGCTTCCGTATCAACTACTGAAGCACTATCGTCTGAGGACTCGTCTTCTTCCTCGGGAACGTCCCACTTGCCACCCTCATACATACCGTTGAAATACAGGTAAGCGGTAAGACCGATAATTGCAGCACCTGCAATCACAAAAAATGCAGAGAATGCCACAATCTGCCATCTGGGCATACTAGAACCGCTGTCCGTAAACAGGGAATATGCCAGATACATTAAATATCCACCAACTACCACACGAATGGTAAGCATTCCTTTCGTAGGTAATTTACTTCCGTTTCTCTTAAAAATATTCATCCCAATCCTCCTACCAACGACTTAAATGGGTACCACTGCCCTGAGCAAGTAGCGATGACGGGCCGGTAACGTCCAGTGGCTCGCCATCCACAGTAGTCACAATACCGCCGGCTTCTTCCACAATGAGAGACCCTGCACAGAAATCCCAGGGCTGGAGCCTGGGCTCAAAATAAACCTCCGCACGGCCACAGGCCAAGGTACATAAATCTAACTCCGCAGATCCACCTCTTCTTACATCAATGGCCTTCTTCACATACTCTGTAGCCTTCTTCATACAGAGTTCTGCCATATCATCATAATAAGGTGCTGTTCCGATTAACACAACACTGTTCTCAAGGCTGCAGTTTGACACATGAATGGGGTGCCCGTTTAGATAAGCTCCTTCCCCCTTCACTGCTGAAAACATCTCATCCGCATAGGGGTTATATACAAATCCTGCAATTCGTTCCAAATCATGAATAAGACCTACTGCAATACAGCTAAAATGTAAGTCCTTGATGAAATTGGTGGTTCCGTCAATGGGATCAACCACAAACGCATATCCACTCCTTGGGAACTCGCCCTGCTCATCCTCTTCACCTACAAATGCCGCTTCCGGCATAATTTCGTTAAGTCCCACCTGAAGCATATCCTGAATCATCTTGTCGTACTTCGTAACGAAATTGCCATGTCCTGCCTTACTGTCCACCTGAATCTCGGAACGGTCCGCATGAAGCATCACCTGCCCGCAACGAACCATCAGATCCTGAATTTGTTGCCAAATCTGTTCCATCGCACTAACTCTCCTTCATTAGGCAACATTATAGCATACTCTAACTGATTTTGAACCCTTCGCCTACAACTTCGTTAGACTCCATAATGACAAAGAAGCACTGCTTATCCACTTTCTTGGCCAGTTTACGAATTCCATACATCTGCTTGTTGTCACAGGCACAGAACACCACATCCTTCTCCTGCTCGGAATAGCTTCCAACACCCTTTAGGATTGTCGCTCCTCTTCCGGTAACATCCGAAATACGTCTGCACATTTCCGGACCCTGTTCCGTTACAATCAGAGTGACTTTACCGCTGCTAATGCGGTATAAAAGCTTATCAACCACAATAGCAATCACCACTGCAATCAAGGTACCGTAGATCAGATTATCAATATCCTTGTATACAATCAGGGTACCACCAAGCACCACCATTGCATCCAGGATCAGCACCGTATTGCCAATAGAGAAATGCGGCAACCTGCTTCTGATGGCCATCATGATGAAGTCGGTACCACCTGTAGATGAGTCTCTCATATAGATTAAAGCATATCCAATACCGGAAATGGCAGCACAACAGATTGCCGCCAGCAGCTTATCCCCGGTGTACACCGGAAAATAAGGGGCCACGTAGTCAATAATCAACGAAGTAATAAGAAGTGACTTACAGG
>JAZLHG010000266.1:0-2051 GCA_045616705.1 Lachnospiraceae bacterium
AATACATAGCCGCCCGGAACAGTTTGAGAAGTACCACCGCATCGTACATAACGGCTACCCATTACAGGATGCATCCATAAATACGTATTCTCATCGAATTCACCGGTTTTCATTTTGGCAACGCTATCTAGAACTGATTGAACAGCACCCGGTGATATATTGAAAAACCAGTTTACATAAATCTCTTCCGGTGTTAGTTTGGCATCTGCAATACCAAGAAGTCTCTTCATGGTATCATCAACATACATACGTGGTTCTTCGCCTTCAACAAGATCAATTCGCCAAGTTCCCATATGAGCCGACGCAATAATATCCCGAATCTCGGAATTCTCTTCTTCCAACTTCTCATTTTCTCTGGCAATGTCTCTACGACGTTTCGCATTTCTTAGAAGCATATATGCTGCATAAGCAATCAGCAGAAAACTAATCAGTCCGACTGCCAGCACAGAATTACTGGTATTCTCATCAACAATACTACTAAAGGACTCTGACGGTACAATAATTGCAACCTTCCACTTGGTTCCGGGAATTGCAGTTACACAAATTCTGCCCTCTCCCTTTTTCTCTTTGTAAGACACCGCAACATCATCTGCAACATCAATGAGCTCGACCAGTTTCTGTTTCTCCGCATCTGTTGCACCATATCGGTCCATAAACATTTCAAGGCTAAAATCCTTCACATAATCCGCTTGTAACGTCGTACAGATTACCATATTGTTCTCATCTAGCAAAAGTCCACAAATATCCTGTCCGTACAATTTGGTCTCAAACAGAGGTGCAATCTGGGTTGTTGCCTCAATATATCCGGTTATTACACCGACAATCTGACCGTTATATACAAGCGGCGTATAGAAATTCATCAGCGTTTCTTGTGAAGTCTTAGGATGGAAGTTATTCCAAATTCCTGTATTGCCCTTGATGCCTTCTATATAATACACTCGGTCACTTGCATCAAAAGGCTCACCGATATTCATCACATTCATGCCATCGGCCCTAATGTACTCAACACCACCAAAGGGAGTATTCTCCACTACAGGAGGAATCACCTCTGCCGGATTCTCAATAATATCCGATGTCATTGCCTGTGCAATGGTAACCGCAGATAGCTTGATACTACTCTCGGCATATCCGATTTCGCTGGAAATATTCCCTGCTATATATTCCGCCATCTGATTGGTAACCTGCTCCGTATTCTCAATTACGTTCTTTTTCAGGACGTAAGTGTGATTTGCAAGTATCATCAGAATCAAAATAATAACGATGGCCGCAAGCATATAATTAAGCTTCGCTACACGTACATCAATAGCATTTGACTTCCCTTCTGGGAAACGATTATTCAGTTCCTGCTTCGACTTATTCTGACTCATATTCAGCTCCGTTTTCCCCTCTATGCCGGTCTGGCAAGGTAATATCCCTGGAATAAATCCGCACCGATAGAGACTAAATAATCAAACTCCTCTTTTGTCTCTACACCTTCTGCAACAACCTTGATCCCTTTTGCGTGCATGGTATCGATGATCTTCTTGCAATTAATCTGTTTGGCTTCATCACAATCGATGCCCGATAACAGGGATCTGTCAATCTTCACAATGTGTGGTTCCAGCGTATCCACCATTTCCATGTTATTAATTCCAACACCATAGTCATCCAGCGCGAGTTGGGAATCACCGATTGCAGCAACCACTTTTTTCCGCATGGATTTATCCATATCAAAACGAGGATATTCGAGGGATTCGATAATCAGAACATTATCGTCTCTCCCATAATAGTCCCTGTATATTTCTGCTTCATCCCTTGTAAAACACTCACAAGGGAAGGAATTAATGGATAATTTCTCCGTGTATCCTCTCAATAAATATTCCTGGGTTGCTCCCCAGAATGTTGCAACCTCAAGAACATGCAGTTCGTCCCTTTCTGAATACTCTTCGATCAGTTCCACCACGGTCTTCTCCACGGGACGCATCAGTGCTTCTCGTGCGTACACGGTCTTCCCATCCGGCAGAAAAATCGATTGAAACACATAATTTATATGAAGCTTGCCAAGCGCTTCC
>JAZLHG010000267.1:0-4423 GCA_045616705.1 Lachnospiraceae bacterium
ATCTCATAGAAAATGGTAGACATAACTACAAATATCTAGTAATATATAGAAGAATATGGAGGATTCGCATGTCCGTAAGAGTATTCTACGATAGAATCGGTGGTGACTATGAAGAAGTCATCTTAAGACTGGCAGATGATCAGCTGATTAAGAAGTATCTGAACATGTTCGTTAAGGCGGAAGATTATAGCCGGCTTCAGGAACATATGCAGAACCATGATTGGCAGGCAGCATTCGAATCTGTTCATAATATAAAGGGGAATGCGCTTAATCTTGGATTGGCAGGTCTTATCGAAGCAAGCAGTTTACTTTGCGAAGCGCTTAGACACGGAGAACCTACCGCTGATATGGAGATGATGATGCAGGACCTTACCAATTGTTATCTACGAATTATTAATGAAGTATCGCAAATCAGATAAGAATCAAGGGGGAACGAAAATGAAGAAGTTAGCTAAGGTATTAGTAGCAGTGCTGGCAGCGGCCTGTGTAGTTTCAGTTGTACCTACAACTGTTAGTGCGATGGAACCTTCCAGACCTACAGTAGGAACAACCATTCAGAATGTGGATTTCGCATACAATCCGGGAGTGATTATACTGCCTTATGGCGCAATGCTTAGTAAGAACGGCTCCGGTTGGGTGCTTGCTTTTCTTGATGGTAGTGTGGCCGCTCTTAAGAATGGCACGAAGAATACCAGACTGATGAATGGTTTCCTGGTTAGCATGAACAATAACACCATCGTATATTCCAAGATGATTGATCTTGACCCGGTTACCGTTACCTACAATTTGAACAACTGCATCGCAACAGCAGTGGCAGGTAATGTTACCGCAAATTATATCAATGGTTCCATTCTCTCCAGTAAGATTACCAACTATGGTGCATATTACTGTGTTGAGACCTATGGATCCAATTGTGTAATTCTTAAGAATGAGACTTATGATGCAGCAACCAAGAGACTGCTTGCGGTTGATGATTATGTAAGAACACCCGGCATGATTGTTCGTACCGAGTATGATGCAGCAGGTAATCCGATTTCCATGCTTCCTTACTATGGAGATACAAGACCGGCATACTAAATCGAATGAAAGAGACTTACCCTCCTCATAAATTGGGGAGGGTTTTTTATTGTTCTTTTTCGTTATCACGTTCGTATAAAGAATAGAAAACAGTTTACAAACACTTCGTAAAATCAGATAATATTTAGGAAGGAGACGGTATCTGGATATAGACGATTAATCGGTGAGGACAGTCTGATATGAATTATAGAACAATTGATGCATTTGACAGAACCGGTCTTGTGAAGACTGTATATACCATGGCAGAAGGTCAGTCGTATGGTGTAAATGAGAATGCGGATCCTATGGAGTATAGGCAGGTAGGAGAACTGTTTCATGTAACGGAACAGGATATGCTTCGGCTGGTACAGGCTCACACTACCGTAGTACGTGTGATTGAGAAGAAACACGGCGGAGATGGGATTACGAGAATTGCTCCCGATGATTGTGATGGCATGATTACAAATGGAACGGGTGTTATGTTATGCACGGTAGAACAGGACTGTGTGCCGGTATATTTACTGGACCCGGTGCATAAGGCAATCGGAATGTTACATAGTGGATGGAAGGGAACGGCAGGCTGCATTTCTGTTCGGGCAATCAGACTGATGCAGGAACGGTACGGAACCAGCCCCAAGGATTTGATGGTGGCGTTTGGCCCTTGTATTTGCGGGAAATGCTACGAGGTTGGCGGCGAACTGAAGGATGAATTCAGAAGTGAATATACAGAAGATGAGATTGAGAGCTTTTTTGCACCTAAGGCAGATGGTAAGTTCCTTCTTGATTTGACCAAAGCCATTGGAATTTCAGTTAAGAAAATGGGTGTTATTGAATCGAATATTTATGATGCTCCCTGTTGTACTTACGAGAGCCCGGATTTATATTCCTGGAGAAGAGACCATAACAAGAATGTGAAGATGCTTACGGGAATGGTTCTTCTGTAATAGACTCGATTTGGAGACGGTTCTATAACAAAAGGTTCTATAACAAAAAGGTTCTATAATAAGATAGGATAGAAATAGATGAAGAAGATTAATCAGGATATTAGTACCGGACAATATATGCCCATTTATCTCTTATATGGGCCGGAGAGATATCTTAGAAATCAGTATCGTGATAAGCTGAAGGCCGGAATTCAGGCAGGTGATATGAATACAACTTCCTATTGCGGAAAGGGTATTAACGTAAATGAGCTGATTGACATCGCTGAGACCATGCCATTTCTGGCTGATAAGAGACTAATTGTAATAGAAGATGCGGACCTTTATAAGGAAGATGCTGAGAAGCTTGCTGCTTATATTCCCCAGATTCCTGAGAGTACGATTATCGTATATTCATCGGAGAAGATAGATAAGCGAAGTGGAATCTATAAGGCTGCCAGCGCGAAAGGCTACGCGGTGGAATTTACCAGTCCTGACGAATCCTCTCTTACAACCTGGGTATTGACCAAGATGAAGCAGGAAGGGAAGCAGATTACCCAGGGAGCTGTGGACTTGCTGTTTGACAGGTGCGGAACCGATATGGTTCGTTTGTCTTCAGAACTTGATAAATTATTTGGATATACCTATGGTCGGGATAGTGTTACGGCTACTGATGTGGAAGCGGTTTGTGTGAAGCAGACAGAGTCCAAGATTTTTGATATGACAGATGCGGTAGCATTCCATAATCAGAAGAAGGCGCTGGACATTTATTATGAGATGCTGACAAACAGAGAACCGTCCATGCGTATTCTAAACCTCTTGACCAGGCAGTTTAATCAGCTTATGCAGGTGAAGGAGTTATCTACAACCGGAAGCAGCAATAGGCAGATCAGTGAGAAACTGCATCTTAGCGATTTTGCAGTGAAGAAATTGCTTAGACAGGTGAAGGGATTTGCGATGAGTACCCTTCGAGAGGCGGTTGAAGAATGCGTGGAATCGGAGTATGCTGTGAAAACAGGTAAGCTGGATGAGACACTTAGTGTTGAATTAATATTAATGAAGTATTCAGGGAGGCAGTTAAATGGATAATTACACAGAGGAGATTTCTAAATTAATCGGAACAGCCATTGACAAGGCTAAGGAGTTAGGCGGAACTGCGAAGTATTATGCACTGATTAAAGCGGAAGAAGCCAAGAAGCAGGAACAGTATTTCAGAATGGGTCGTAAATATTATGATCTGTTTAAGGATACACCGGCAGAAGAACTTCAGCTGTATATCGATAGACTGAAACTGTCCGATTCCAAAATTGCACAGTATAAAGAAGAACTGAAGAAGGCCGAGAATGCTGATCAGAAAGCAGAGCCGGAGGAAGAAGTTCCCGCAATTGAAGTGATTGATGAAGAATAAAAGAAGAAGAGTAATCCTCTTCTTTTTATTTTGGTTATCTTCTGATAGATTTGTTATTTCATTTTCTTCATAGCAGCCTTCACCAGCGTGTCGGTGATTTTTTCTTTGTCGATTTTGCCTGCGGCTAAGTCTGTAAGGATAGAAGTTAAGTCGTCTTCCTTCTTTTTGGAAGTGGATTTCTTAGCTGCTGTCTTGGCAGTTGACTTCGCTGTGGTTTTAGCGGTTGTGGACTTGCCGGTAGATGACGATTTACCGGTAGAAGAAGTCTTGCCGGCTGTAGTACCCGCTGACCCCGTAATGGATTTGAAACCTACATAGACTTTACAATTGGATTTCACCAGATTATTGAGCTTCTCTTTATCGGAAGAGACGATAAAGGTATCACGATTCTTGGCTTTGTTATAGCCTGCGTAGAATGCACAGAACAGATTCAGTTCGGATGCAGTTGCCATTTCTTCATATATGATATTGCACTTTAAGCCCTCCAAGGCTTCTGTTAATTCTGCCTTGGGATTCTTCTTGCCCTTAATATATAAAATCACCAGTTCGTCGGTTTTGGCTAATTTCTCAGCGCCGCCTATTCCCAGTTTATTTGCGTCATCAAGTGTCATTAATACAGATTTCATATGGCCTCCTTAAGGATGTACTGTTCCATCTATCATACCACATCGTAGCCTTGTCTGTCGTATTCTGTTCTGAACTGATCTAACCCTGTCGGGAAAATAGTAATCATTAATCGAAAAACGTAGGTCAAATGAAAAACTAAATTCCACTTGTACCTTGAAAAATGGCCTCTATGACGATTTTGAGGAATAAAAACCTAAAATTATACCTTGGAGAGGCCTGAAAAACGTGTTAAAATCGGTGTATCGATTCTGTTTGTTTGCATAGCAAACAGACGACTGGAGCAGCTTGAGAAAAAATAAATTCCACTCGTCTTAATGAATTTTTGATTAAATTTTTGCTTCGAGTGGTTATTTGTCTGCTCTTGGTTTTAGATTAAGTGGCTATTATATTAAGCCGTGTTCCATTAAGATAT
>JAZLHG010000268.1:0-1851 GCA_045616705.1 Lachnospiraceae bacterium
CTTTCGGGGAAGGAGAATAAAATGAACTTTAATAATAAGAAAACTAGAAAAACAATTTCCACAATTATTATCATTATTCTCGTTTTAGCGATGGTAATTCCCTCGCTGATTTCGATTTTTGGTTAAGATTATTATACTATGGTTTTGAGGAGTTTTGGAAGTACCAGATGAGAAGGCGATTGGTCACATTGACAATTGCATTAATTTGTATGATTTGTTCGGTATCAAGGACAGTTTATGCTTTTTCGGACCCGTCCCACCAAGGTGGAGCGGGTATTTTGGTTGCAGACCTTAATGAAGGCATCAGTAATCCCATAGAGATGAAGGTATTTGATTTCACTCCTATTGAGAAGTCCAGCCGTGATTATACCGGTACATTTCCGGAGGGAATCAGTTTCGGTCCCATTGATTTGTCAGAGATGACCTATGAGGAAGCCATGAAGTCCATTACCCTCTATAAGACCACTCTTAGTGACCGTAAGATTACCCTCACCACACCGGATGGTGTAAACAAGACCTATAAGGCAGAGAATTTAGGCCTGAGCTGGAAGGGTGAGAATGAACTGTATGATGCGTTCTCTATTGGTAAGAGTGGCAATGTGGTTACCAGATACAAAGCCCTGAAGGACCTGGAGAGAGAACATAAGACTTATAATATTGAACTGGATTTCAACCATGACACCATTGCAGAGCTGGTATGTGCTCAAGCTAAGAGTTATGATATCGAACCTTCTGAGACCAAGGTGTATCGAGAAAACGGTGAATTTGTCATCGAAGAGGGTGTGGCAGGACGCCAGATAGATGTTACCGCATCTGTTAAGGCCATTGAGGATGTGTTGAAGAATTGGGATGGAACGGATAAGACCGTAAGCCTTGTAACTAATGAGCAGAAGCCCAGAGGTACGAAGGAAGAACTGGAACAGATGACAGATGTACTGGGTACCTTTACCACAGGATTCGGCAGTTCCAATGCCAATCGTGCAGGGAACTTAATTACCGGTGCTGCCAAGATTAACGGCACATTGCTGTATCCCGGAGATGAATTCTCCGCATACACGGCGGTTGCTCCCTTTACCACAGAGAATGGTTACTACAAGGCAGGATCTTACGCCAATGGTCAGGTGGTTGAGACCATGGGCGGCGGAATCTGTCAGGTTAGTTCTACGTTGTACAATGCAGTGCTTCGAGCGGAGCTTGAGGTTACCGAGAGATACAACCATTCCATGGTTGTGAAATATGTGAAGCTTTCCGGTGATGCGGCTATTTCCGGTACCGAGAAGGACTTCAAGTTTAAGAATAATCTGGAACACCCTGTTTATATTGAGGGCGTGGCCGGTAAGGATAAGAAGCTTACTTTCACCATTTATGGTGTGGAGACAAGACCAGAGAACAGAACCATTGAGTTCGAAAGTGTTGAGGTCAGCAAGGACGATCCGGGACCGGATAATATTATCGCTGATGCGACTAAGCCCGTGGGTTACATGAGAGCCAGTGCATCTCATGTGGGATATACGGGCGAATATTGGAAGATCGTGAAGATCGACGGTGTTGAAACCGAGCGTGTACAGGTGAACAAGAGTTACTATCGTGCAATTCCCAGAACTGTAGTGGTTGGTACCGCATCCGCGGATGCTTCCGTAAGTTCTACTATGCAGGCAGCCGCCGAGAGCGGATCTGTTAAGAGTGTCTACGACGTTATTGCACAGAATTCAGTCAGTCTTGCATCTACAACCGAGGCTGCTGCGGAAGATTAAAATGAGAATTGGAAGTTTGCCCGCTAACCCATGGAAGCGTGGGGTAGGGCCCTTTATACAATCGAATCAGGATGGCGTAATTACAGCCATGAGTCAG
>JAZLHG010000269.1:0-3783 GCA_045616705.1 Lachnospiraceae bacterium
ATGTCTGCTGTATATACACCAACATTACGATTTAATGCATCGGCTCTATCATAGGTTGCAAGGCTAAATTGTAATGAACCTGTAAGTACAGAGGCCTTCGGTCCGCTTGCATCACCATCTGCTGCAATAAATCCGGCATAAGTCGCACTAAGTTCCGGCTCATCTCCGTACTGGGCAGTGGCCGGATTTGCGGTAATGGTTAGCGGAATCGGCTGGATGGTACCCTTAATATCCACGGAATCATTTACCAGTTCATAATTATCATTATCAATTGCAAGGCCGGAAAGTGTAACAATCGTCGCACTAATATCCTGTTCATCATAAACCTTGCCTGTGTAGCTTAACTGAATAACATCATCAGCCAATACACCGGACTCGGTAATGCCGTCGACTGCTGTATACAGATAATGTGTGGACAGCTGTATATTTTCCGAAGGGAGAACATTCTTCGTACCGTCATAATCCTTCACAATATCCGCACTAGGTTCTGCCGCAACCTGAATCTTACGAGGTTCTACAGTCAGAGTTCCGGAATGTTCTTCATCCCATGTAACCTTATAGTTATTCATACTAAGGTCGTCCGGATTACTTACCCTAATTAAATAAGTACCCACCGGAATCTCTCCGGCAACATAGGGAACATATGCATCCCCTACCTTAATATCAAAGGTAGGCACACCTGTAAGCTTCTCTGCTGCTGACTCGCCGCCGGGAAGCTCGGAATAACTATGGGTAAAGTGGGCAGCTTCACCATATGTAATGATAAGAGAATCTGCGGTCACCTTGATTCCACCTGATTTAATGGATGCAGTGGTTGTCTTCTGGCTATTTGCAAGATCCAGTTCATAGTTGGCTGCAGACTCGCCCCCAAGAGCATCTGGTGTCATTGTAAGGAATACGGTCTTGTCGTCTCCTACTTCCTTATCTTCAAACTCACCGGTAATATAACCGGGAATAACCTGAAGATCATCCAGCTTGCCATTCTTCGTATAAATAGGAGAGACTACTGCATTTTCGAAATCTAAAACTGCTGATGTATTACCATCATAATCCTTATCTTCTGCCGTAATTCCATTCATGATTACCGGCTTCTTCTGAATCGTTAATGTACCTGGCTCATAGCCTACAATCTCATAGTTATCGTTAACAATGGCACCCCTTTCGTTCTTAATCAGAAGGTTGCTCATCACAATATCATCATAGGTTCCTGCATCTATATGCGTCGTACCCAGGGTCAGTGTTGAGGAATGAGTAGGTACAATATTATCCACCGTGTATTCGGTAATGGTCTGCTCACCACCGCTGTAAGTCACATTGGTTGCAGTAGGAATGACTCTAACCGGACGCTTGGTAATCTCATAAGATCTACCAAGATCATTGAAAGAATAGTCACTGGGTAGATATTCTGCATCATCTAACTTCGCAGCATTTGCATATGCGGTATAGTGATCACCTACATTAATCTGCTTACCGGATACTTCCAGTTCAACCACGCCTCGATCTGCCGGCGGAATCTCTGTAATATCAGCGAATTCCGGAACAGGATACTGTTCCTTTGCATTGTATACAAAGCTAAACGGTTCTTTCCATACGATATCAAGGGGACAGGGTTCGATATTACCGGTAAAGATTAACGTTGTAGTAGTCGGGAACGTATAATCGTAAATAGAATCGCCACTGGTTTTATGCACCAGGTGAAGATTCGATATAGTGAAGTTGTTCGCAAGAGCTGCATGCTTACTGTTGTACTTGGCATCACAGGCAAGGACATAAGCATCACTGGCGTGGTCTTCGCTTAAGAATCCTTTTAAGGTATAGAATCCACCCTGAGACAATTTGTACATATCAGAGGTTCCGTCTACCGGTGTACCCTGAATGGAATCGGTTGCGTCATATACTTTGGTGAACACAGCCGAAGTACGATCAATGGATACAGCCTTAGGCTTAATATCAACAATCTCACTACCGGTCTTGTCTAAATAATTACCACTAAGGTCATGAACGTAATAGTATGTAGTATGCGGGCATACACCGTCATCATCATGATTAACATGGGTATAAGCAGGCCATTCAGGCTGACCGATCTTGCCATAATAGTTGTCTGCTTCCGGATCACCGCTCATAGATGTATCCGCATTGAAGTAAATCTCTGTCTGAGAATACAGAGTAGGCTTATATACAGAGAAGTACTCTATCGTATGAGGATTAAGGTCAAATGTTCCACTATATGGTGATGAATATACAAGCATCTCAGCCTTGCTGATATTTACATCGATATCTTCGGACAGGATGGTTGTCCTTCCACTGTCAGCATGCTTCAGAAATACCTTACAACGGTATTTATACAGACCTGCATCTTGTCCTAATGGGAATAAGTATGTGGACGCTTCACCATTTTCAAGAGGCGTTTCTACTTCATCATCGCCTTCACCCGTTACCATATACCACTTATATCCTTCTGTCACAGTTTTAGCAGCTTCTTCACTTGCACTCATCACTACCTTGGCAGTTAGAATATTATCCTTGCTGCCACCATAGCCATAAGTGTATTCCGTCTTACCGCTTACTGTCAGAATTGCTTCTTCCGGATACTTCGCCTCTACCAGTGCCACATATTCTTCAGACTTCGTTATCGAAGTATGGAATGTTGTTAATGTAGTAACCGGAGTCTGATCTTCCCAGTCTTCGACCAGTGCATACTCGGACAGATTCTTATCGGGAGATCCGGCATCCGGGTATCCTTCCAATACATCTGCAGGATTATACCAACCCAAGAACACGTATCCTGCTGCTACATTGGCAATAATTTCCACATCTTCGTCAAAATAATATTCACCATCACCTGTAACAGTAACACCGCTGGCCTGACCATCAACAACCTTGACGCCAAGTCGAACATGGTAGTTGGAATTTCTGTTATAGTAATAACCCAGTGTCATATTCACCTTAGCGGTAAAGCTGTCTTCTGCCGTAAGTGCGTTCACTGCAGTTGCATCTTTGTAATTCGCATATTCAAAATCAAATAAGCTAAGTCCGCCAATAATAAATGAAGACACATCATAGTCCTGGTCGGAGACAAACTGTTTCTTCATCTCAATTGCAGTAAGGTGTGCTTCATCCAGAATAAAACTACCGCTCTCATCCGTTATGTCTGTAAAGTACCAGGTTGTATTCTCATCGGGCTTAATTACGGCCGCACTAAAGGAAGGTGCCGTGCCATACAATTCTGCTGTATAGACGGAGCCATTAAATGTAACGGTATGGGTAGTATGACTTCCTGAAACAGAAGCGATAAATCCTGTGTTGAAAACGCCTGAAGGAGAACGGAAATAATGTACAATGGAGGAATCAAACGCACCGGCTGTCCACTGGGCATTGGCACGAATATTACCTGCAGGCATAACCACGGGATCACCGTGATCTGCCCAGTCTTCGTAGTCTATACCCTCTGCAGAAGCCACTTCTTTCTCATAAGTAAAACCATCGAATGCATAACCCTCTCTTGTAGGAATATAGGAGGACAAATCGACAGTCTGACCGATTCTCAGTTCCAGAACAGTCATGTTATCTAATGCTGAAATATTCGGATTAACGGTTACTTTATAGCGATCTCGCGCATAGAACACTCGGAGTGTTAACGGCTCATAATTGACATATCCATAATTACGGTTTGCATGGTTGGTATCATCATAATGGAATCCTTCACGCTGATACTCCGGTGCATCGTAAGACTTCAGAAGTTCAATTTCCGAAAAGGAATAAGTCGGATGATCAAAAGCAACC
>JAZLHG010000270.1:0-1197 GCA_045616705.1 Lachnospiraceae bacterium
GCCGCCGGAACCTACAACTAATACTCTCATCGCTAGTCTCCTGTCTATCCTATCTGAACTTCACCATTTGCAATCTTCTGTATCACTCCCGGAAGCAGAATCCACTCTGCCTGCTCCATAACACGCCTCTGAAGGACCTCGGGAGTATCGCCATCCATAATCTCAACAGCCTTCTGCATAATAATCGGGCCGGTATCCGTACCACAATCTACAAAATGAACAGTTGCACCGGTCACCTTAACGCCTCTTGCAAGGGCCGCCTCATGAACCTTAAGTCCATAGAATCCATCTCCGCAAAAAGAAGGAATCAGACTGGGATGAATATTGATAATTCTACGCTCGAAAGTCGTAACAAATTTCTCCGACAATACTACCAGGAATCCTGCAAGCACAATTAAATCTGCTCCGGACTCTTGAATGACGCGAATCATTTCTTCATCATAATCAGTTCTGACCGCATAATCCTTAGGGCGAATACATACCCCCGGAATTCCATGGGCAGAAGCTCTGTCAAGCGCTTTGGCATCAGACTTATTACTAACCACCAGGCAAATCTCTGTATTGGTCAGCGTCCCATTCTCAACAGCATCAATAATGGCCTGAAGGTTTGTGCCGCCACCGGACACAAGAACGGCTATTTTTAACATAATTCAATACCCTTTTCTCCGGCTACGATTTCGCCGATTCTGTATGCAGACTCACCTGCTGCCTCTACTGCTGCAATAGTCTTCTCAGCATCTGCTGCATCCACTGCGAGCATCATACCAATACCCATATTGAAGGTGTTATACATCATCTCTTCCGCAATATTACCGCTGGTTCTAAGCAAGTTAAAAATAGGAAGCATCGGATAAGAATCCTTATGGATAATCGCCTTCACGCCTTCGGGAAGCATTCTGGGAATATTCTCATAGAAGCCACCACCTGTAATATGGCTGCAGCCCTTAATGGTAACACCGGCTTCCTTAACGGAATTTAATGCCTTCACATAAATCTTGGTAGGTGTCAGAAGTGCCTCACCAAGAGTCATTCCAAGACTGTCAATATAGGTCTTCAAATGCTCCTCTGTCATAGGGAATACCTTACGAACCAGAGAGTATCCGTTAGAGTGCACACCGGAAGATGCAATACCGATTACCACATCACCGGGCTTAATATTCTCACCTGTAATCAGGTCCTTACGGTCAACTACACAAG
>JAZLHG010000271.1:0-5716 GCA_045616705.1 Lachnospiraceae bacterium
AAGAAAACCGTAACAATCATTCCCGCAATAATTGCAATCACCGCACCACCGATAATCGGAAACATCTTGCCCAGAATCCATGCAGGCACCGCAATTAGCAGACATAACAGTAATCCCTTATAATTCTTCTTAATAAAGTTCATTGTTTACCTCCGCCCCCCTATGTTCATTTTTATGTTATAATAGCATCAAATGAAGGAGGATAAAAATATGAATATTCTAATTAGTATTCTTGTTGGTGGTGTTGCCGGCTGGCTTGCAGGTAAAATCATGCACGTCCACTACGGTCTGTTACTCACCATTATTCTTGGTATCGTTGGCGGCGCAGTTGGTGGATTTTTGCTGGGTATTATCGGCATCGGTGCCAGCAGCACTCTGGGTAGTATCATTGTTAGCGCAATCGGATCCTGTATCTTAATTGCTCTTGTAAACGCAATCAAACGATAGTGAACCCACAACCCTGTCCCCTAGGGTCAGGATCGCATATTAATGAGACCAAGGCCGGCCAGGCATACCACAATGCCAACGGCCTTGTTCCATGTAATCTGTTCCTTGTAGAGAAAATAACCGATTCCAATCAGAATTACTCCTAAAAAGGCGGCCTGCACAATCTGTGCAGTACTTACAGCCCATCCTGCTTTGTAGGCATAAATATATCCCACCTCCAGGCCCACAATTGCAACTCCCAATACAAACGGTGCAAAATTCACCTGTTTATATTCTTGCATAAGATTTCCGTTTCTGTTTAGAGCATAATACAACACCAAAGATACCACTGCCCCCACCAGGTAGGTAATGGTCAAAGATGCAAACGGGTTCATCCCATCCGGTACGGATTTGGCACATACATGGTATAACGCATTGGCAAGAACAGCCAGTGCAATAGGCCAGATATAGTTAAACATGCTAACTCCTCTCCAGTTTCTGATACGTCAAATCGATCGCAAAAGCACCAAGCGGTGCAGTAATTACGATTGCAAGCACCGCAACTGTCAATACTGTATCTCCACATGCCAGTCCCAGTGCCAAAGGAATTCCTCCAATGGCAGCCTGCACAGTTGCTTTCGGCGTGTAGGCCATCATGGTAAAGATTCGTTCTCTTCTGTTAAGTGGTGTGCCCAAAAGGCATACAAACACTCCAAGCATTCTGAATATCAGTGCCCCTACAATCACAAGTATTGCGGTAAGACCAACCTTGCCAAGATATCCGATGTTTACAGTGGCACCCACCAGTACAAACAGGAATACTTCAGCCGGCACCCACAATTTGCCATATTTCGCCGATAAACTGCCCGCTATCGAATCATCCTTCTGTCTAAGTCCGATTCCAATAAACATGATTGCAATCAACGCTGAGAACGTAATAGGAGTTGTAAGGCTGTCTTCCAGAACCACCAGCACCAGAGAAATACTCAGAACAATGAGAACCTTAACCGTATCCCGAATAGATACCCGCTTGAAGAAATAGGTCAATACATATCCCACTGCCAGACCAATTCCAATTCCCAGTGCAATGGATACGGGAATATTTACAAATCGAATGATGGAAATACTCTCTCCCTGCATCATCCCCACAAATGTGGAAAATAACACAATGACATATACATCATCCACAGAAGCTCCTGCCAGAATCAGCTGCGGAATCCCCTTGCTGACACCGTAGCCTTCTTCCATCATTTTCACCATTCGAGGAACAACTACCGCCGGCGATACCGCTGCAAGAACAGCACCCATAACTGCAGCTTCCAATATGCTAAGTCCCAGCAGTTTAGGACCCAGAATCAACATTCCCACCAGTTCGAAGGAAGCGGGTACAAAGCACATAAGAACCGCAGGTCTTCCCAGTTTCTTAAGACCTGATATATCAAGTCCGAGACCGGCTCTGGTAAGAATAATAATGAGGGCTATTTTGCGAAGCTCTGCCGATATTCCCAGAATACTGCCGTCTATTAAATTCAATACATACGGACCAAGTACAATGCCTGTAAGCAGCATTCCCACCAGGCTTGGTAATTTTATCCGTTTACTAATCCATCCCATGGACATACCCACTAACAGGATTAGTGCAATACCTAGTAACATAGATTATCCTCTATTTCAACTCGTCATTATAATGAGCACGTTCACCACCGATGAATTTCGGTCTGGTTCTGGCAGCGGCTACGGTAGCCTCACCGATTCGGTTATTCACAAGTCTTACCGGAACGGCTACCTTTTTAAGATGCATTCCAATTAGTGTTCCACCAATATCAATTCCGGCATCAGCCTTAATCTCTTCTACCGCAACCGGATTCTGAAATACACTGTATGCAGCAGTTGACAAGGAACCTCCTGCCTTAGGCATGGGAACCACATTGACGATTTCACTGTAGGGAACCGCCTCTCTCTCCACAATAATGGCTCTATTTAAGTGTTCACAGCACTGGGTTGCCACATAAACGCCGGCTTCACAGGCTACCTCATAGATTCCTGCAAAGGCTGCACGGGCCACCTCGGGATTGGAGTTTGTACCAATTTTGCTGCCACAGATTTCACTGGTGGAACAACCCACAACCAAAATGGCGCCCTTTCCAATTCCGGACACCTGAATGATTTCTCTCGTGGCATTTGCTGCCTGCTCTTTAATCTCTTCGTACATTACAATCTGCTCCTCACAATTATTCAAAATCTATTCCTATTACTCGCCCACTACCACCGGAAGCCTCGAAACAATAATAATACAAGTAATCTTTTTCTCTTAAATTTCTATCCTTTTCCCTTTGCTTCCTCAGCAAAAAATTGAAAATAATCAATTATCTAAATGATTATTTTACCACAAACTACACCATTCATCCCAATGTTTTAGAATAAATCCAAGGTGTTACTTAAATAGATTTCTTCCCGAACTCTAAGCTGATACTCCGGCTTCGTCATATAGTAGAGCAAAAATTCCAGAATCAGAGCACTTCCCAAGCTACGCCCCTCGATTTTGAAGTGTTGAATCCCCAGCGGAAGGTATGTATTTAGAATATGATTAATTCCAATAAATCCCGGATTCTCCATCGCCTTAGAGAATCGGTAACCTTCTCCTGCATTGGTGCTGGTGCACTGATGCTCCGGGCAGTCTTCTGACAGACTCAACCGACTCACATTCTCATAACAGGCCCTTCGCTCCATACAACCGAAATCACAACATTCGTTACAGAGCAGTTCCACTTTCTGCTTCTGTTTATCATTTAATTTCTGAATAAATTCCGTTGACCGATTCAGTCGAAAATCAAGAACCACTGCCGTGAAATCGTCCCGATCCAGTTCCTGACAGACGAGTTCAGGATCTGTGATTACCTTAGTTGTTGAAGATACCAGATATAGCCCGGGATACTCCTCTTTCAGGTAATCAGTAAGCAAATCGGAATGAACAATGACACCGTTACCACTAAATTTCTCTAACATTCCACACAACCGATTGCACTTCCTGTCGTGTAGATGCTCCTCCCGAAGCAATGAATTACTGAAGGTCAGTCTGGCAGAGATTCCATACTTCTTCATCAGGTAAAGCACATCCTCCGGATTGGCATCGCCGAATCCCACACGTCCACCGCCCCAGATACAGTCTGCAGGCGCTCCATAAATAGAGCCGATTTCGCACCAAGCATAGAAATACTCCCTGTGTTCATAGAACAAAGGAAGAAATATCTTATACAACTCATGGAACTCAAATAACCCCGGCAGATGATAATATGCAGTTGTATTTACGTTTTTATCCGACTTCATATTGGCACACATCAATCCACTGAAGATATCCGGAAGTCTTCTCTAACTCCGGAATCGTTAATTCCACTGCACTGTTATCACTTCCACAGGCAGGATATACAACATCGAATCTCTTTAAGGATTCATCCAAATAGACAGATACCCCTTCATTGATACCGAAAGGACATACCCCTCCAACCTCATGACCAATCAGTTCCGATACCTGCTCCCTGGTGAGCATTTTCGCCTTTGTATGGAAGAAGGCCTTGTATTTGGAATTACTTACCTTGGCATCCCCCGCACAGATGACCATAACTGCCTTCTCATCCACCAGAAAGGTGAGGGATTTGGCAATCCTTGCGGGCTCTGTTCCCACTGCAATAGCTGCCAATTCTACTGTCGCACTGGAGATGTCAAATACTTTGACTCTGTCTCCATACCCCAACTCTGTCAAATATTGATTTGCTCTGTCAAATGCCATAATACACTCCTATCCTAAATTCCTATTCTAAATTCCTATTCTAAACTCTTCACCTTCACAGATTAGAGATCTTTTCCGTTCTTCTTAACAACATCAAGAATCCGATTATACAATTTAATAATCACACCGACTGCCAGCGCCGCTATCACACTTCCCTCACGAACTCCTTTTAACTCCCCAAGGAAAATAAAGCAGATTACCGCAGATCCTACAATATAGAATACATCAAAGAATATTTTTACATTCTCATATTTCTTACCGCTTGCCTTAGCAATTGCACGGTTCATTGCTTCTCCCGGAAGCATGGCCACACCGGCTCTTAGCTGAATCCAAATGCCGAAAGCCAATACAAAGCAGCTAATGACCAGGTAAGTCAACTTCGTAAAATAAGCCGTAGCCTCAGGTAATCCGCTAATTAACAAGCAGGAGAAATTGGTCAGATACCCATATACAAATGCAAGTATGGTCTGAATCACAATTTCTGCCGGCTTACAGGACTTCCTCATAATGAGAACCTGTACCGTAATCTGAATCACACTGAGAATATTTAGCCAGCCACCTAACGTAAGAACCGGCCATACCAACGACATAGAATAAGGAATCGAAGATACCGGTGATGTACCAAGACCTGCCTTCACAGAAAATGCCACACCAAGAGATGCAATAAACAGTCCGATTACAAATCTCATATAGGCAAATACCATTCTATTCTTGGGATTATTCTCTGCCATTTATCTCCTCTTCCTTCTCTACGTTCCACACATGCATCACAATCGATATACTACAATTCATATCAAAATATATACATCACAACAGATAACACGGCAGCCCGAAGACTGCCGTGCCTATTACTCATTCTAACTCTAATTATTCACCCTTTGCAGCCTTAAAGATTGCAAGCATGTCATCTTCGTTCAGAAGTTTTGCGGAACCCATGGATCCGCCAACACCTACTGCACACTTGTGTGCCATAACCACAAGATCTTCCTCTGTAGCTTCTACACCAAGTTCCTTTAAGTTAATGGGCATGTTAATCTCATGGTAGAATTCTTCCATAGCCGCGATACCTTTGAGAGCAATTTCCTCATCAGTACCTGCATTCTCAACACCACATACATTCAGAGCAAACTTCTTGAATCTGGGAAGACACTCTTTGTATACATAGCGTGCCCAGCTGGGCCATACAGCAGCAAGACCTGCACCGTGAGCTACATCGTATAAACCACCCAACTCATGTTCTAACTTGTGAGCCATCCAATCGCCACCATCGTTACCACAACCTGTAAGGTCGTTGTGCGCCAAGCTTCCTGCCCACATAACCTCTGCTCTTGCATCATAATTCTTGGGATCCTTAACCAGAATCTTCGCATTGTTCATAACCGTTCTGAGAAGACCTTCTGCAATCTCATCTGTCAGTTCCATGTTGCCGCCCTGGGTAAAGTAACGCTCCATGGTGTGCATCATAATATCAGTACATCCACAAGCAGTCTGATAATCCGGAAG
>JAZLHG010000272.1:0-5213 GCA_045616705.1 Lachnospiraceae bacterium
CTGTCATCACCAATCATGGCAACAGTTACATTTGCAGGTGCCGCCCTATAGCTGTATTCCGAGAAGGAATCGGCAACGATCTCTACATATCGGCCTCCGGTTGCTCCCTGAACTTCGTATGTACCGATGTATTCGCCGGAATGGTACACACTGACAGTATCACCGGTCAGCTCATCGGGCACAGGCAGGCGGAACGTGATCTCCGAGTGGATACGGTCGTTGGTAATGATATCGCCATTCTCATCTACAGGAGTAACGTCGAACGCAACAGACGTTACTTCGACATCATCACCATCAGAAGAAACCGTATAAGTGATCAGACTGATATCAAGAGAACCGGCCACACCGGTAGCTTCTTCCAGACCGATGACACTGTCCCCATAGATCTCCATGTATCTCGTCAGGCGCTCATTTATTGCCGATACAACACCGATATCTACGGCCTTATCGTATAGGACATAGGTCACGCTCCTATGCGCATGACACCACTGTTCAACATAACTGCCTTCCTTTACTATCAGCGTCGCTTGGAGATAAAGAACGTTTTCCTCCGTAAGGGCGTCTTCATAGAAACTCACAACGCCTTCGGGAATGATCAAAGCTGACAAATTTCCATGGCTTGGGAAAGCATACGTTTCGATGGACCTCAGGGATTCGGGTAATTCAAGGTTCATGAGCATACCGCAGCCAGTAAACGCGGCTTCTTCAATTTCCTCAACGCCCTCAGAAAGCCGGGCATAACGCAGATTATCACATCCTAAGAAGGTTGCTTCCGCAATGGTACAGACACCGCCGGGAATCACAATAGACGTGAGTGACGGGCAGTATGCAAATGCAAACTTCCCAATCTCCGTTACTGTTGACGGGATGCTGATACTCTCAAGTTCGCTACCGTAAAATGCCTGTTCACCGATTGTAGTCAATCCTTCGGGGATGGTCACCGTCTTGATTGCTGAACCTGAGAAAGCATCCTTGGCTATTTCCTGAGTTCCCTGTCTGATGGCATATGTGCTCAAGCCACCGGGTACAAATATCAATTTGCTGCCATCTTTATTGTATATTGCACCATCAAAGGATGAATACTGTTGATTGTTCTCTGAGATCTCGATTGACATCAGATTCGTAGTACTCTGGAAAGCCTGCCAATCGATATCAATCACACTTTCCGAGATGCTTATTGTACTTATTCCGGAAGAAGCAAACGCATACGAATCTATCTTAGTTACGGTTTCCGGTATATTGATACTTTCAAGGTTCGTACAATTGGAAAGCAGACGATAGGGAATTTCCGCAAGACCTTCCGGAAGAACAACGCTGGTTACCGCCGTCATATCCGTGAATGCTTCCGCGGAGAGGTGAGGCATAATACCATCACACACGATTTCCACTATCTGATCTTGATACACGCCGGCCCACGGGGCTTTTCCTGTATAGGAATACATATCCCCGTAACCTGTTAATATCAGTCGGTATTCAACACTGTCTGCATAGATTTCATCGATTCTCCATTCAATATTGTCTCCGCAGACTCCATGCAACAACTCCGGTTCATCCTCGACATAATCCAGAAGTCGATACGGTATACCATTAAGATCACACAACTCCTGCGCTTTACTGCCACTGTATACGTATAGCCCTCTGATTCTTTTTAGTTCTTCATACCAGTTAGTTCCAATATCAATTGTACTGACATTGTACGGTATAGTTAACTCCGCAAGAGAATCACAATTTGCGAATGCTCCCGAATTTAAGTAATCCAAACTTTCCGGAAGAGTTACCGAATATACATTCCTGAATCCTAAGAATGTATCGCATCCGATGCTGGTAATCCCGTTGTGAACAGTAATTCCCCGGATATTTTTCCTGTATTCATCTTCTACAGGATTATCAAAGGTAAGTGATTTATCATACTCGCCAATGCAGGGTTTGATATCCAGATGATTGCTGTTATAGAGTGTATAAACAACTCCATCGTCTGTTACCCATTCTTTCAATACTCCTTCCAGTTCTCCGGAATATTCGCCATAGATTTCTTCATAATTGATACCATATTCATCGCAGTAGAAACACGCAATACTCGGATAAACCACCAATGCCTTGCAATCTACCGCATTATCCATCATGTTCTCACCAATTTCGGTGACACATGGAGGAATTGTGATTTTCACATTCCGGCAGCCATACAGTAATTCACTGCCCAGAGTATATGTGCCATCTGATATTACAATATCGGCATCCTGCATATAACTGAATGCTCTGTCGCCGATTTCATATACACGGCCACTCAGCTTGATTCCGTTTATCCTCTTGCAGTTCTCAAATGCACCATCCCCAATACGGGAGATTCGCAGAGCAGACAAATCAAGATATCCGGCAATTCCTTCGGGAACCAATACCAATTCATCTATCAAATCCCAGCTTACCGTTTCATCATATTGACCTCGCAGCAGACAACCGGATTCTACACGGTAATGCACATAACCATCTCTGAGCAACGGTTTTTCACCGAGCATTACAATATCTGCAAGCGCCGGGCAGTTCTTAAATGATTTGGGCGAAACATAGGTCACGTTATAAGGTATGCCAATCGATTTCAAGCTATAGCATCGATTGAACGCATAACTCTCAATTCTGTCCACACCATTTCCAAGACTGACATCGGAAAGCAACACACAGCCATCAAAAGCATACGAGGATATACCGGTGATACCATCCTCAATCACCAGTTTCGTGATGCTATAATTCTTCCACGGTGCGTCATTTGCCGAATAGTCCCACATTGCGCCGGTACCGGAAATTGTCAGAATCACAGCACCATTTTCTTCCGAAATGGACCATGTTGCCGTATCACCGCAATCTCCGCCTATCGACTGATCCGGGACAAGCACATAATCAAGATTATGCGCGTCGCAATACATCTGCGCATAGCTTCCACTATATACCGTGATGGTGCAGCCGTTGCCAAAGGCATTTTCACCGATATATGCCACAGTTGCGGGCACAGTGATATTAGCGGAACTATTTGCAAATGCGTATGCGCCGATACCGGTTACGCCGCTGTTGATGGTGATATAAGCAGCATCGTTCCAGGGTGCGGGATCATCAACGGAGTAATCTCTCATCGCACCGGAACCGCTGATAGTTACCGACGAAATTCCGGCGTTCCTGTCAAGAATCACAAGACTCCATACAACATCGTTTCCGCAGGTCATTGCCGCATGACAGTAGATGCAGAAACCATCATACCAGATATGGTTTCCTTCAACGGTAACCATCTGCTCGTCTCCAGAGATGATAGCACCGCAATCCAGACAATTCTGCAGAATTCTGCCCATACCGGATCTGACATGAGTAATGCTATTTACATATGTATATTCTGTCTCTTCCTCGTTTTTGAACTCCGCTCTGATGCTTGTAATATCCATGTTCTCGTGAGAACAATGAATACCTTCATCCTCAATTACAACAATCCTGAAGACAAGGTCTCCATACATCTCCTTGTACTCATTATATACATTGTTTGCATAGTCCAAAGCATAACTGTCAGCATGCACACGAAGTATGAGATTCGGGGATTCTTCAAAAACATGCATTCCCATCGAAATGACACTCTCCGGAACCGTTAACGTTAAGTTTTCGGTAAACATGAAGCAGGCGTCACCTATGCTCTTTACTCCTTCCGGGATAATGACATTTTTCAAGGATCTGCAGAAGTTGAATACCCATTTGCCGAGCGTTTCTACGGATCCGGGAATTTGCACACGCTTTAGTGCCTTACAGTTATTGAATACAGCATCCCCAATATAGGTCACTCCATAAGGGATAACGATCTCTGTTAAGCCATAACAGTTTTCAAACGCTCCATTTCCGATTCCGGTAAGACCGGGCTCGATGGTTACCGATGTAATTTGGCGGTTATATTTCTTCCACGGGATGGTATTCCCCATATCACCGTAACCGCTTATATGCAGTTCATAATCGGTATTGATCTCCCAGTGGATTGCCGTTCCCGGGTTAATGATATCACCCGAATCCCCGTTAAACGGCTCATCCGGAATCAGTTCATAATTAATCCATAAATCGATACAGTATTGATGGGCATAGCTACCCTCATGCACTCTTAACATGAAGTCCAGTCCATCAACGTTCATCTCTGTTACACTTTCGGGAACGGTTATCGTCATCATTCGGCAACAGGTGTCTAAATATGTAACTCCCTCCGGAATAATAACTTCCGACAACTTACCTTCAAAAAACGCCGTTACACGTGTGGTGCCATTCTCAACAAACAGTCTCCCTGTTTTGGCATAGGGAATATACACCAATTCGGTTCCATCATACGTATAGATACATCCATTAACCGCTTTGTAGACAGTATTCCCTTCATCTACCTCAATGGACTCCAATTCATAACCAAATGCGTTTCTGGAAAGACTGGTCAGACCCGCTGGGAGAACTACGGAAGTAATCGGTGTATAGCCAAACGCTTCATCTTCGATGCTCCTCAAACCCGCGGGTAGCTCGACAGATTCAAGTTCTGTACTGTAGAACGCTCCATAACCAATACTAACCAGACTATCGGGCAATTCTACAGAATTAAGCTTCGAATCGTAGAAAGCATAGCTATCAATTGTAGTAACACCTTCAGGAATAGCGACAAATGTTAATCCCGTATTTGAGAACGCATCATTACCAATAACAGTAATGCTATCCGGCAGAGTAATGCTCGTCAACTTACTTGCATTATAGAATGCAGAACCACAAATGGAAGTAATACCATTACTGATAATAACATTTTTCAGACCCTCGTTATTATAATTCTCGTCATTATAATTATACGTATACCATGGATGGCTCGTCATATCACCGCTGCCACTGATAACTAAGGTGTAGGTTCCATCCTGCAAATCCTTAAACAGCTCATAAGTCGCTGATTCACCACAGTTTCCGCTCTTCACGAGGTTCTCCGTGTCTCTGATAGCAAAAGGAATATCATTAGCCAAACAATACTCCATTGCATTGCTGTTCAAATATACATGGACATTTCCGAAGGCAGCATTTTCCGGTACACACAGACTCTCTGCAGATTCCGGAATGAAGATATCGACACCCGAATAAGCCGTAAATGCACTCAAATCGACGGCTGTTACACCTTCCTCAAAATCGATACAGTTGATTAGAGCTGCATAATCGACCCATGCTTCAAGATCCGA
>JAZLHG010000273.1:0-1571 GCA_045616705.1 Lachnospiraceae bacterium
TTGCACATGCACTGGCCATGTCATTAACCGAATCGGTCAATATGGTTGATTTTCCGGCGGATTCGCCGGAGCTTATGAATTATCTGCGAGGGGATGTATATCGTCCCCAAGGGGAAAATAGCGAAAATTCGGTGGTTCTAGGCATCAAGGACCCAAGAGCGCCCTGGACACTTGTAAGGTGTGATTCCGTCAGCTGCGGATGGGCGAAACTGGCCGGAAATATGTATAAGAATCATTATCCCAGGGGATTGCGCAGAATCAATTGACAAACGATTTCACATAAAATATATTTTTAATAGGTAGACTTTTAATTATTACAAAAGAATTACGGTGGTGTTTTTCCATGATATTTCAGACATTAAACGGGACATGGATGATGAATGAGAAGGGTTCGGAAGCTTTTGTTGAGGCGAAGGTTCCGGGCTCTGTTTTGTCTGCACTTCTGGTGCAGCATAGAATCAGAGATCCTTACTTTGGCACGAACGAAGCCAAGGCCCAGGATCTGTTTAACCATGATTATTATTTCACAAGAGAATTTCAGATTCTGCCGGAGCTCCTTCAGCAGGATCGTATTCGTCTGTGCTGCAAGGGTATTGATACAATTGCCAATATTTATATCAACAATATGCTGGTAGGCTCCACTGCTAACATGCATAGAACCTATAATTTCGAGGTGAAGCAGTTTGTTCGTCCGGGAATTAATGTGATTACCGTGGAACTGTTGTCTCCTCTGGAATACATCAACAGCCACAGAGCCGGGTATGATAAGGATATGCATCACGTGCAGGAAGGTGCCATTCCAAATGCCCAGTATATTCGTAAGGCTCATAGTATGTTTGGCTGGGACTGGGGTCCGCAGCTTCCGGATCTTGGTATCTGGAGAAGTATCGACCTCATTGGCTACAGCTTAATTCATCTGGATGATGTGGCAATTGTGCAGCATCACGAGAAGAAGAATGTACGTCTTGAGATTCATGTACATGCGGAACTGTTCAGAAGAGGGCCCTATATTATTCAGGCAGAACTTCGTCCGCCTGAGGGTCGTGTTATGGCTATTACTGAGACCATGACCGATCGGACTGCTGTGCTGACTATGGACGTTGAGAGCCCGAAACTGTGGTGGCCTAATGGATACGGCGATCATCCCATTTATGAGGTGACGGTTCATGCGCTGGATATGAACGGTAACGAGTGGGATTCCAAGACTTATAAGATTGGTCTCAGAACCATGACGGTGTCTCAGGAGCGGGATGAATTCGGTACCGAATTCTGCTTCAAGGTAAATAACGTGAAGATTTTCGCAATGGGTGCCAATTATATTCCGGAGGATGCGATTTATCCTTTTGTCACCAGGGAGAAAATTGACTATCTGCTTCGTTCTGCAGTGAAGTGTAATTTCAATACCATTCGTGTATGGGGCGGCGGTTACTATCCTTCTGATGACTTCTATGACCTCTGCGATGAGTACGGTCTGATTGTATGGCAGGATATGATGTTCGCCAACAATCTCTACGAGGTAACAGAAGACTTCAGGAAGAATGTAGAGACAGAGGCTATTGATAATATTGTGA
>JAZLHG010000274.1:0-1915 GCA_045616705.1 Lachnospiraceae bacterium
ACTCGCTTGTAACTCAGCAGCCTTTGGGTGGTAAAGCTCAGTTCGGTGGACAGAGATTCGGAGAAATGGAAGTTTGGGCCCTTGAGGCATACGGTGCATCTTACACACTGCAGGAGATTCTTACTGTTAAGTCGGATGATGTTGTTGGTCGTGTTAAGACATACGAAGCAATTATTAAGGGTGATAACATTCCTGAGTCAGGTATTCCTGAGTCATTCAAGGTTGTCCTTAAGGAATTCCAGTCACTGTGTCTGGATGTCAGAGTACTGCGTGAGGATAACACTGAGGTTGAGATTAAGGAATCCATTGATTACGATGAGACAGATTTACGTTCTGTAATCGAAGGTGACCGCAACTTCAGAAATGAAGAGTCCTTCTCTCAGGCAGGATATTCCACACAGGCTGCTACAGAGGACGGAATCATTGATGTTGATGATTCTTACGAAGATGACTTCGGCGCAGGGGACGAATTTGACGAATCCTTTGAATAAATTTGATGAGAAAAGGAGTGCAGACCATGCCAGAGATGAATAAAGACGGATACCAGCCCATGACTTTTGATGCAATCAGAATTGGACTGGCATCTCCGGAGAAGATAAGGGAATGGTCAAAGGGCGAGGTATTAAAGCCTGAGACAATCAACTACAGAACACTCAAGCCTGAGAAAGACGGTCTGTTCTGTGAGCGAATTTTCGGACCCAGCAAGGACTGGGGGTGCCACTGTGGTAAGTATAAGAAGATTCGTTATAAAGGTGTTATTTGTGATCGTTGTGGCGTAGAAGTTACCAAGGCTAACGTTCGTCGTGAGCGTATGGGTCATATTGAACTTGCTGCACCGGTATCACATATTTGGTACTTCAAGGGTATCCCCAGCAGAATGGGTCTGATTCTTGACCTTTCTCCTCGTACACTTGAGAAGGTACTGTATTTTGCCAACTATGTAGTATTGGATCCCGGTGAGACAGATCTGAAGTATAAGCAGGTTCTCTCCGAGAAAGAATATCAGGATTACTTAGCAAACTGGAATGGTAAGTTCCGTGTAGGTATGGGTGCAGAGGCAGTGAAGGAACTGTTAATGGACATCGACCTTGAGGCAGAGTCTGAAGAACTGAAGACTGCTCTTAAGGAGTCTACCGGCCAGAAGAGAGCTAAGATTATTAAGAGACTTGAAGTTGTTGAAGCATTCCGTGAGTCAGGTAATAAGCCTGAGTGGATGATTCTGGATGCAATCCCGGTTATTCCCCCCGATCTTCGTCCTATGGTACAGCTGGACGGCGGACGTTTCGCAACCTCAGACTTAAACGATTTATATCGTCGTATTATTAACAGAAATAACCGTCTGAAGAGACTGCTTGAGCTTCATGCTCCTAACGCAATTGTGCGTAACGAGAAGAGAATGCTCCAGGAAGCAGTTGATGCCTTAATTGATAACGGTCGCCGTGGCAGACCGGTAACAGGCCCCGGTAACAGAGCACTCAAGTCTCTGTCCGATATGTTAAAGGGTAAGGCAGGTCGTTTCCGTCAGAACCTTCTTGGTAAGCGTGTAGACTACTCAGGACGTTCCGTTATCGTCGTTGGTCCCGAACTGAAGATTTATCAGTGCGGTCTTCCCAAGGAGATGGCGATTGAGTTATTTAAGCCCTTCGTTATGAAGGAACTGGTTTCTAACGGAACCAGCCATAATATTAAGAATGCCAAGAAGATGGTTGAACGTCTTCGTCCCGAAGTATGGGATGTGCTTGAGGATGTAATCAAAGAACATCCTGTAATGCTGAACCGTGCACCAACACTGCACAGACTTGGTATCCAGGCATTTGAGCCCATCTTAGTAGAGGGTAAGGCAATTAAGCTTCATCCTCTTGTATGTACAGCGTTTAACGCCGACTTCGATGGTGACCAGATGGCTGTACATCTT
>JAZLHG010000275.1:0-6322 GCA_045616705.1 Lachnospiraceae bacterium
TTTCTTTTTCACATAATGAAGGAATACGGTATTCTTTTTTATTTTACTTTACTGAGGATTGCATTATGAGCTTCTTCGATTGCCGCAATTTCAGCCTCTTCTCTGGCTCTCTCTTCTTCTTCAGCACGAATGCGTTCTCTCTCCATCAGAATATTGTCCACTTTGTTACGCATATTCTGATCATGTGTATTGTCATATCCGGTATTTAAGGCCGACATCATATTCTCTTCGTCGCCTCTGGCCTCAAAGATATCAGCAACGCCCCAATAGGCTGTCTTATTCTCTATTTCGTATAAAAGTGCATTCTGATAAGCGTCAATCGCTTCATCAGTGTCGCCATAAAGCTTAGCCTGCAATACATACGCATGAGCAATCGCATGCTTAACATCCTCATTCTCGCCATCGTATGCCAGCGCTTCATTATAGGCAGCAATTGCCGATAAATAATCGCCGGTTGCCATATAGTCATTACCAATTTGAAGCTCTTCCGCCATTTTATTCGCTTCGGAATAATAACTTACTCCGTAATAAACACCGAATAAAATTGCTCCCACAAGCACTGTACCGATTATAATTTTCAGCAGTGTCGCAGCTGTTTTATTCATAATATCTCCTAAATATCTTCAATTTGCCAATCAATCGGTGTCATTCCATGTTCAGTAAGGAATGCATTGGTTCTGCTAAAATGCCTGCATCCGAAGAACCCGCGATACGCGGAAAGTGGACTGGGATGCGGTGCCGTCAGAATCAAATGATTGGGATTATCAAGCATCGCCATTTTGCTCTGCGCCGGTCTTCCCCAAAGCAGAAAAACAATTGGACGATCCTGTTTATTTAGAATTTGAATCGTGGCGTCTGTGAATTTCTCCCAACCGATTCCATGGTGGGAGTTGGCTTGATGGGCCCGCACGGTAAGTACTGTATTTAACAGCAGAACACCCTGTTTAGCCCACTTCTCCAAGTAGCCGTTGTTGGGAACCTTAAGACCCAAATCATCTCGAAGTTCCTGGTAAATATTAACCAATGAAGGGGGAATCTGTACACCCGGTTTCACTGAGAAACATAAGCCATGAGCCTGACCATAATCATGATACGGATCCTGACCTAGAATCACCACTTTTACATTACTAAGTTCCGTCAACTGGTATGCATTAAATATATCATCCGCTGCCGGGAAGATTTGAAACTTACTGTACTCTTCCCGCACTTTAATATATAAGTCTTTATAATATGGCTTCTTAAACTCTGCCGACAACGGCTCAAGCCAATCATTCTGAATTGCTGCCATAGTGCCTCTCTAATGCTATAATCTCACAGAAATTCCACGTTCTCTGAGATAGTTCTTAACCTCTACAATCTCTAGCTCCTTATAGTGGAACAAAGAAGCTGCAAGAGCCGCATCAGCTTTCCCTTCTGTAAGAGCATCATAGAAATGTTCCAAAGAACCGGCTCCACCGGAAGCAATCACAGGCACTGACACGTTTTCAGAAATCAATCGTGTCAGTTCCAAATCATAGCCGGACTTGGTTCCATCAGCATCCATACTGGTAAGAAGGATCTCGCCGGCACCCAGTTCTGTAACTTTCATAGCCCATTCAATAGCGTCAATGCCTACATCGACACGGCCACCGTTTTTGTAGATATTCCATCCGCTTCCATCAGCCCGTCTTCTGGCGTCAATAGCAACTACTACACACTGACTACCGAATTTATCAGCAGCATCTGCTATTAATCCGGGAGTATTGATTGCCGAAGAATTAATGCTAATCTTGTCAGCGCCCTCTCTAAGAAGGGTTCTGAAATCGTCCACCGTTCTGATTCCACCGCCCACTGTGAACGGGATAAACACCTTTTCCGCAACAGCTCTAACCATATCTACAACGGTATTTCTTGCATCTGAAGAGGCGGTAATATCTAAAAACACCAATTCATCAGCACCTGCCGCATCATATGCTGCCGCAATCTCAACCGGATCTCCGGCATCTCTTAAATTAACAAAATTTACACCTTTTACAACCCTGCCGGCATTAACATCCAAACAGGGAATAATGCGCTTTGTATGCATATAAGCCTCACTTACAGTTTGACAAAATTCTCAAGCATCTTAAGTCCCACCGTTGAACTTTTCTCCGGATGAAACTGACAAGCAAATACATTCCCACATTCTACAGAAGCATGGATGGTTGTATTATATTCTGTTGTTGCAGTAACAATAGAAGCATCCGATGCCTCAAGATAATAAGAATGCACAAAATATACATATGGATTTGAATTAATTCCCTGAAACAATCTTCCATCATTTTGAAGACTCAGGGAATTCCATCCCATATGAGGAATTTTCGTATATTCGCCCTGTGGAATCAGTTTAATCTCGCCCTTGAGAATTCCCAAGCCATCTGCACCGGGGCTCTCCTCACTCTTCTCGAATAGCAACTGAAGTCCCAGACAAATACCCAGAAAAGGAGTTCCTGCATCCACAACTGTATGAATCACATCCTCCAAATTCCGCTCACGAATCTTATCCATTGCCATACCAAAAGCACCTACACCGGGAAGGATTACGTGATCTGCTCTGTAAATGATGTCCCGATCATTAGTTACTATTGCATCTTTGCCAAGATACTGAAGTGCCTTTTCAACACTCTTGATATTTCCTGCATCATAATCAATTATTGCTATCATTCTGCGAATTCTTCTTCCTCTCCTGCAATCACAGCATTCTCTGAAAAATCAGTGGGTACAAGCTGTCCATTAGGCGCAATCCCTGATTTCTTCACAAGGTACTGATATATGTTTCTGGAATATTCCTGAGGATCTTCTATTTGGGCCCATGCATATGCCTGTTGTAAATCCAGCCCAAAAGAGGTAGTAACCTCTTCCTCTAATCTGTTTGCATAAGCACTAAACTGATCTGCTACTCCAAGCTCTGACGCATAAGACTGATATTCCTGTGCATTCTTAAGTCCTTGAAGCAGTGCATCCAACGCCTGCGCAGGCATATTCATCTGCATATAATTCTCATAAGAGTCAAGCTTTCTCTTAACCTTCATAATTACAAGACTCTTGTTATATAACTCCTGTTGCTTCTTATTCAGATTATGTCCCTTCAGTGAAGTATAAGTTTCAGCATAATTTCCATGATCATATGCAGCCTGTGCCGCTTCCGAATCACGGTAATAAGGAATCAGATAAGTAACAAGCGTTATAACAATTCCAAGGGAGAAACAAAGAACGCAGATTACAATAATTTTCTTAAGTGGAAGTTTTCTGTAAGAATTTTCTTCGATTAAATCTTCAGGAGACTTTTCCTTTTTCTTCTTAGTTTTTTTCTCTTTAGGCTTCTTTTCTTTTTTGCCCTTTTTACCCTTTTTGCCTTCTTTCTCTTCTCCTTCATCGTCTGATTCCTCAAGGAGTTTCTGATTCTCGGCAGCAGTCTCCTGGGCAAAGTCTACAGCTGACTCTTCAAAGACCTTTTTTTCCGGTTCGTCTTCAACTTCTTTCGTAAGAGTGTCAAAAATATTGGAAAAGAAACCGGCTTTTTTAGGCGGAGTCACCTCAGTTTGTTCTTCTGCTTCTTCACCTACCAGAGAAATTTCAATATCATCATCGTTCTCATCGACAGGATTCTCTGTACTCTCTTCGGACTTCTTTTTATCCTTTTTCAGTTTGAACTTAAAAGGCTTCTTATCTTTCTTCTTGCGCTTTTTACGGCCTTCTTCCTGCTCTTCCTCTTCAAAGGAATTGATGTCAACAGGTTCCTCTGTATCCAAAACAGATTCATCAACCGCAACATTCTGACTATCCATGTTAAGGAGTGCATCGATTTCAGACAATTCCGATCCCGGTTCCATGCCGGCTAATAAATCGTCCAAATTCATCTCATCAAAATTGGTCTCTGCAGCATCAACGTTAATCTCAGATTCCTCCGGAACCTGAAAATCGTCCGGAATATCAAACATTTCCGGCATATCATATGATTCCGTAGAGTCTGATTTACTCATGGAATCAAGCATTTCGGAAATATCAGTAGTTTCTTCACCTACAGAGAAATCCATATTATCGGTAGTTTCTGACTCCTCAAAAGGTGAATTCATTTCACCAATGGATTTCAACAGATTGGCAATGTCTTCATCTTCTACCGGCTCCTCGATTGCAGGTTCTTCCAACACAGGAGCCTCTGCCTCAGGCTCTGTGAACATAGACTCGTCAAATTCCGGTGCCTCTAATACAGGAGCCTCTGCTTTCGGTTCTTCGAACATAGACTCGTCAAATTCCGGCACCTCTAATACAGGAGCCTCTGCTTCCGGTTCTTCGTATACAGGTTCCTCAATTATGGGTTCCTCAACTACAGGCTCTTCAATTACAGGCTCTTCAGTTACAGGTTCTTCAGTTATGACAATCTTCTCAGGCTGTGGTACAGACACAGGTTCCGGCTTAGGCGCAGGAGGTGTGCTTGGTTCCATTACACTTCGAAGTAAACTATCAAGATAATCTTCTGTTGAGCTCATTCTTACTATACTCCTTCAGAGAAATTTCAGTACACAAATATACAAGTGTAGTCTATCATAAGGCATCAAAAAAATAAAGCGGATTGTAGGGTATCGACACTCCTCGTTCACCAAGCTCTGTGGGCAATTGGGGGATTTTCTCATTAATACGTAGCAGGTGTGATTTTAAGTTAAGCATTACAATTCTCTCTGACGGCCACCTGATTGCATTTGGATTACTTAATAGTACCCCTAATTCAATTATACATAGCTTACGATTTAATGAACCTGATAACCATTTTGTATATTTCACCCATTGTGAATCATTGCCATTCTCATCAATGATCTCATCCTTCGAGTATGGAGCAGCTATTCGACCGGGATCAAGATTCGTATCCCAAATTCCATCATTTTCATTCTGAGAAACAATAAAATAATTCTTACCATTTAACAATTCTGCAAGTTTATTATATAACAGTTGTAATTCATCAGAAGGAAAACCATTTTCTACTTCCTCCCCAAGGCCAATTAAGAACATATCCGATTCTTGAACAATCTGTATAAATTTCTCTTTGCATACGTTTAACTGTTCCACCTATTTACTCACTCCTTCTACCGAATTCTAATATCAAAAATACGAAAAAAAGGGTCGGAACCCGACCCTCTTATTCTATTTCAATATTTATCTTCCAAGTAATCTGTCAATTTCAGCAACAAGTAAACCGATTTCAGGCTTAGATAACTGAGCATCCGCACCAAGGCTCTTACCTTTTACTTTCATCTCTGCATTTACAAGCGATGAGAAAATAATGACAGGAATATGCTCAAGCTCAGGTGTAGTCTTAATCAATTTTGTAAGACGATGACCGTCCATAAGAGGCATTTCAATATCAGTAATTACAAGCTGAACTCTCTTATCAATGTTATTCTCCTCAACAGCCTTCTGAATATAATCCCAAGCTTCCTGACCATTCTCAGTTCTTGTAAGATTAACATATCCGGACTTGGATAAAGCATCTGAAATCAACTTATTAAGTAGATGAGAGTCTTCCGCAATCAAAATAGGCACTGAACTACGTTCTCTCTCAAGATATGGATCAACCTCCGACATCTTAAGGCCTGTTTCAGGGCTGATATCTGAAACAATCTTCTCAAAATCAAGAATAATAACCAGTCTGTCATCAAACTTAACAACTCCTGTTGATACACCATTCGCATCACTGTTAATTGTGCTGTCAGGCTTAATAATCTCCGTCCAGGACACACGACGAATACCAATTACAATATCAACATGGAAAGCAACGTCAAGCTTGTTAAAATTCGTAATGATAAATAATCCACCGGGCTGTGAATCACCCATCTGCAAAGCATTGCGAAGACTAACAGCTGTAATCATTGTCTCACGAGGCATGAAAATACCTTCTATACTGGGATGCGCATTCGGTACCGGAGTTACAGGCTGATAAGGAATTATCTCACGAACCTTAGCAACATTAATTCCATAAGAATACTCACCGATCTTAAATTCAAGAATCTCGAGTTCATTTGTGCCATTCTCTAATAAAATATTAGTATCCATACATTCACCTCTACCCCAGCTATTCTACCCTTATCAGATAGGTACATTTTCTATGAATGAATTATATCATAAAAAAATAAAATCATAAATAGAAATTTACATAAAATAAAAAAGACTTTCACGTAGAAAGTCTTTAATATCAAACCTTCAAAACCGAATACCGATTCATGATCTTGTGTTTATGCGATCGACCGATTAGTAACATTCAGCTGAATGCATTACTGCACTTACACCTATGCCCTATCTACCTTGTCGT
>JAZLHG010000276.1:0-4142 GCA_045616705.1 Lachnospiraceae bacterium
TGAATAATAGTATTTGCAGACGTTATTATGGTGAGAACAGAATGTTAGTGGAATCCGAACGTAGTGATGGCTATACGGAACGAATTTTCTTCAATGGCAGTAAGCCGTTCTGTTATACCGTCAACAATGGTGAAGTTCACACCTATCAGGATACCGATTGGAAAGTATATTATAATTACTGTCTGAAATTCTCCGAGGAGTATTCTTATTATCGTTTAAGATACGGCTGGTAGAATGAGTTAGATTACTGTTTATAGAAAGATTGAGGGATGAATATGAGTCTTTTTCTGTTAATTATATTATTTGTAATTCTTGCGGTTGATTTCTTAATTGCGATGTTTGGCGGACAGCGAAACGAGGGTAAGGAGAAACTGATGCGTCTCCTGCAGAGATATGCATTGATTTTTGCCGGCTATGCGGCAGTTGGTCTCATTGCATTCTTCGGTGGGAAGATGTTCCCTAATCTGGAATATATCAGTGGCCTTTTGCTGGATCCTATTTTCCGCTATGCGGTAAGTCTTCTTGATAAGCTGAAAGCACTTATGGTCAGACCCAAAAAGGAAGACAAGGCCGATAAGACTGAGAAGGCTGAGAAAGCTGAAGAGAGTAAGCCGGTATCAGTGGTTGCAGCCGATGTAAAGAAGGATTCGGTTATGATCGAAATCGAGCCCGAAACGAAACCCAAGACAAAGAGTCGCGTGAAGAAGGTTGTTAAATAATGAGTTTTACCTCAATTTCATTTTTGCTTTTTATGGTGGCAGTATTCCTACTCTATTGGGTACTGCCACATAAATTCAGATGGATTTTACTGCTTGCAGCCAATGCAATGTTCTATGCAAGCTTTGAAATCAAATACTTAGGATTGATACTACTGCTTACGGTAGTGTCTTATTTCTGTGGCATTCTGTTGGAAGAACACAGAAATCATGCCAAGCTGATTCTTGGACTGTCGGTGGTGTTTACACTTTCCTTTCTTCTGGTGTATAAATACGCAGGATTTGCCCTTGAGAGCGTGAGGAGCCTTTGCAATCTCATTGCGATTCCTCTTTCCGTACAGACCCTTAAGCTGGTTCAGCCTCTTGGTATTTCCTTTTTTACCTTTCAGATTGTGGGATACCTTGCTGATGTATACAAAGGGAAAACACCAGCCTGCACACATTTCGGCAAGTATGGGGTATTTGTAAGCTTTTTCCCCAATATCACATCCGGACCGATTGAGAGGGCATCCCATTTCCTTCCTCAATTGGAGGAGAAGAAGACCTTTGACTATGAGCAAATCGTAGCCGGTGCCTCTCTTTTGTTGGTGGGCATGTTCAAGAAAATTGTGATTGCGGACACGCTGGCAACTTATGCCAATCGGGTATTTAATCATCCTGCAGATTATGCAGGACCTGCGCTGTGTCTGGCTATTTTCTTATACACCTTCCAGATTTACTGTGATTTCGCCGGTTATTCGGATATGGCAGTGGGAATCGGAAGACTGTTGGGATTTGATTTGATTCAGAATTTTAAGTATCCCTATTTCTCCGGATCCATCAAGGAATTCTGGAGCAGATGGCACATTTCTTTGTCCACCTGGCTGAGGGACTATGTATATATTCCGTTAGGTGGCAACCGTGTATCCAAGTTCAGACGTAATGTCAATTTAATCATCACATTTCTTGTAAGCGGAATTTGGCACGGAGCCAACTGGACTTTTGTATTATGGGGATTGATTCATGGCGTGGCACAGGCCATTGAGACATCTGTCACGGAATTTGTACGTAAGAGGCGCTCTGCCGAGAAAGTCGTAAGCATTCGCAGAGCTCCCAAGTTATTAAAATGGCTATATACATTTATTGTTGTATGTCTTGCATGGGTATTCTTCAGAGCGAACAGCATTTCGGATGCTTTCCTGATTCTTGGAAATCTGTTTCATTTTGCGCCCATCGGGGCTTCACTTGCCTCTATGAACCTTAGTGGAAGCAAGATTCTGGTGTTAGGCATACTTCTGCTGATGCTGTGGGCCTACGATTACTGGGACAGCAGAGCGGACCTGATTCACAGATTCAGAACCGTGAAGTGGCCCATCAGATGGATGGTGTATGTGGTACTTTCCGTTGTTGTAATTGTTATGAAGCTTCATAATGGTGCAGATGCAGGATTTATTTACTTTAGTTTCTAGAGGATATCATGAGGAAATTTCTTCTTAAGTTTCTGGCCTTTGCCCTGATTCTGGCAGTAATACTGCTTCCGGTGAGCATGATCATCGATCCCTATAATGTGTTTCATTATGATCAGCCGGTGGACAATGGCGTAGAACCCAACAAAAACTTCATAAAGACCAAGTATCTGCTCCACAATCAGGATAAGTTCGATTCTATTGTTATGGGATCTTCAAGAGCAGGATTCTTAGATGTAGAGACCATCCCTAATGGAAAATATTACGATTTGTGCTATTCGGAGGGACTTCCCGCTGAACATGTGAAGACCTTAAAGGTTTTGATTAAAGGTGGATTTATTCCTAAAAATGTGCTGGTATTAACCGATGATATTTCCTGCCTTGTGGACCCGAAAATGCATGAGAGTAAACTGTTCCGTGTACCTTATCCGGACGGTGGCATTGTGTCATGGCTTGAATTTTATGCAAAATACTGTGATCTGCTGATGATTTCTGACTCTATGTCGGTAATCAGGGAGCATGGACAGCCGGATCCGGAATTTGTAGAGCGATTTAGAAGAACGGGAACAGAACGACTGGATAAGCCGTCATCTTTTGATGGGACCGATGGTGCGGGTAATGAGATGCCCGGATATCATGCGGATTACTATCAGCTTAGACTGAATGAAGTGATTCAGGATATGAGAGAACTGGTTACGCTGTGCAATCAGTACAACATTCATCTAACCGTAGTGACGAATCCCTTGTATTATAAGACTTTTGAAACCTCCTGCGAGGATGGGTATCTGGAATATCTGTATGCACTGGCAGAGGTGACGGATTACGTGAATTTCTCAAGCATTTCCAATGTGACCACAACACCGTCTAACTTCTATGAGACCAGTCATTTTACACCTTATCTTGGATGGGCCATGATTGAAATTACGTTTAATGGGTACGAGGATGAATACCTTCGTAATCAGGGATTTGGATATAAGGTTACTAAGGATAACAGAGATGAGTTGATGACAATTCTGAAACGGGAACTGGATGAGAACGGAGTATCCTATGGAGAATAAACGTTCAATAAAGAGGGTCTTAATTACCTGCCTGATTATGATTGCATCAGGGGTGATTATTCAGTTTATTTTCGCTAATTTGCTGAACCTGGTTTTTCATTTCCTGCCTGGGATTGGAGCACAATACAGTGACATGGTAGGAGAAATGGTTGTTCATCCCAGTGTAATGTTGATTCTGTACGTTACGCTGCTGGCACCGATTATTGAGGAACTTATTTTCCGACTGGGGATTATGTGGCTTGCAGGGAAATGGTTGCCTTTTGCAGTAGCCAATGTGATTCAGGCTGCATTGTTCGGCCTATATCATATGAATTTAGTGCAATCCGTTTATGCGTTTCTACTGGGCATGATTATTGGTTATGCTGTGCATAAAACCGGAGATGTTCGTTATGGAATGTTGCTTCATATCGCAATCAATGTGAGCGGTATGCTGATGTCGTAAAAGCGATAAAATATGACAATTTATTGTGGTAAAGCATAACGAAAAGTGCTAAAATTAATATGTTTATTGTAAAGTGGAGGTAAAAGGCTTTGAAGTTGGCATTTATACTGACAGTTGTGGTACTGGTTGTACTGTTCATTATATGGAATTTTGTGGGAAGTGGCGAACATCATAAGTCCAAGAATGTTAATCGTTTATTTGATATTCTGATGATGGTTTCGCTGCTTGTTGTGCTGATTCTGGGGGTTAATGTCTGGTATGGCGGAGGCACCTCGGAAGAGGAACTGACTACTGAACTGAGTCAATATTATGAAGGCGATGCGGATGAAGAATATGACCGTACCAAGGTCAGCAATTATTCCGACCTTCAGGATCACATGGAACAGCTGGGTCGCTGGAACAGTATTGGGAAGGAAGAAGAATAAATTAGATTCAATATATTATTATGTCACGGGGGAATAGTGATGAAAGTCGGATCGTA
>JAZLHG010000277.1:0-10686 GCA_045616705.1 Lachnospiraceae bacterium
CCCGAAAGGTTATTATATATGAAACTTCCTATTTTTACAACTGTCGTATTGTTCTCCATGTTCATCTGGATCTACATGAAATACAGCTCACGCAAAGTCGATTCCGAGGACGAGAAATTCTGGGAGAGGGAGCTTGCAGCCAACTCGGTTCGTAAGCAGCCTCTGGACCAATTAAACTATATTTCCATCCCATTTGAAGACCTTCCTTTTGAGCAGAATCCTCAGTCGGAAGAGATTCAGTCCGCACAGAATACCATATATGATCTTAGGGATGCCAAGATTGTCGATTTCAACGGTCGCAGCAATACGGATCTGAAGATGGAATACGGTGTTGCCAACCTGGCAACCTTAAGTGAATTCGATCAGAACTACACCACCCTGGTTACCGCTCTTGCCAAATGGGGTGAGGCCCTTTATCAGGAAGAGCGCGTAGAAGACACGGAGAAGGTCATGAATTTCGCCATCGACTGTCAATCCGACATTCGCACCTGTTACACCATCCTTGCTGAGATTTATGAGTCCCGGAAGGAATATGACAAGATCGAAGAACTGATTGAGAAGGCCGACAGCCTTCACTCTCTTACGAAGAATGCTCTGATTCGAGATCTGAAGAAGCGTTCCATCTTCTCACCGGCTTACAAATAATCATGATTGACACTATTTTCCGGCAGCTCGTCTGCCGGATTTTTGATTGGTTCTTGATTTGTATTCTACGCAATATTTCTGCAGGCGGCATCGCTCACATTCCGGGCGAAGAGCAGTACAGATATCCCTGCCGAAAGTAATAATCTGAATGTTATAGAGAATCCAGTGGTCCTTGGGAAGCACTTTCATCAGTTCAAATTCCACCTTGGTGGGATCGGTCTCCTTCGTCAGTCCCAGTCTCTTAGAGATTCGCTTCACATGGGTATCCACCACGATGGAAGGGTCCCCGAAAATATTGCCACGAATGACATTGGCGGTTTTGCGGCCCACGCCGTCAAGAGAGGTGAGTTCCTCAAGACTTCTGGGCAGTTCATCGTGGAACTCCAAGTGCAGCTTCTTGCAGCAGTTAATGATATTCTTGGCTTTGTTATGATAGAAGCCTGTAGGCTTCACATCCTGCTCAAGTTCCTCAAGATCTGCCTTCGCGAAGGACTCTATGGTGGGATATTTCTTGAATAAGTCCCTGGTCACAATATTCACTCTGGCATCGGTGCACTGGGCGCTTAATATGGTAGCAATCAGTAACTGCCATGGCTCCTCATACTCTAAGTAGCATTTCCACTCCACAGAATACATATCATCCAGTATATTCAGAATTTCTCCGGTTCTCTTGGTCATAATCCTTCCTCGTTAACGATTCCCTTTTATTGGTTTCTCTATCATGCATCAAATCAATTTCGTTCGTACATTGCCTGTAACAGGGTCTCTGTGCTTATAGTCAAACAGACACACCACAGGTTCCCCAAATAACACCTCAAACGCCTCGCCGTGGTAGTCAAGGCGCGACCATTTCTCATCCCGATATCCGTTATGGTCTTCTTCTCTATCAATCAGCCCTGCACTTTCCATTCTGGGGATTAAATCCTTCAGGCGAAGGGCTTCTCCTGCGTAAGCCGGCCTGCTCTTTAAATTCTCTCTGGCGTACAGATCATAAATCAGACATTCCTCTAACAACTTCTGTTCTCCATTATCAGGCGTGCCATAAACGTCTCTATAGAAATCAAGCAGCACGTCATAGCGACGGCTTCGGCTGGGCTGGGCTATGTCATAGCCCTTCTCATGATAGTAGTCTGCCAGACGGGCATACAGCGCAAAGGGAGAGGGTTCCTGCTTCAAAAGAAACTCCATGGTCCTTACGAACTGATTGCTGTTATAGTAGATTTCCAACATTTCCGCGATGGCCTTAAGACGCCTTAACTGATCATAGGTAATATCCTTTGTCATGAGCACTTCATAAGGGGGCTCAGAATGATATTTGATGCCGTACCGATTCGCCTCTTCTTCCATTTTGGTGCCTTTCAGTACCTTCAGAAATCCCAACTGCAGCTCATGAGGCTTTAGCAGATAGACCTGGGAAAAGGACCTGGCAAAACTGTCATAATCTTCTTCCGGAAGTCCCGCAATCAGATCCAGATGCAAATGGATATTTTGATTCTGAAGCAGCTTGGTTGACACATAACCAATCCGGTCGTAATCATCATGGCGATTAATTAGCTGCAGCGTATGAATGTTGGTGGTCTGGACACCGCTTTCCAGCTGTATGAGTCCCGGCCGCAGTGTACTGATGAGCTCCAGCGCCTCATCGCTTAATGTGGTTGCCGCAATTTCAAAATGGAAATTGGTAATCTGGTTATCATGGTCTCTTAAATACTTCCAGATTGCTATCGCCCGTTTATCATCGCAGTTAAAGGTGCGGTCCACAAACTTCACCTGCTTCACTTTATGGTCCAGGAAAAACTGCAGTTCCTCAAGCACCAGCTCCATACTACGGAATCTCACATGCTTATCAACAGAGGATAAACAATAACTACAGCGATACGGACATCCTCTGGAGGTCTCATAATAAATGATTCGGTTGCTGAATCTCTCCGGTTCCCAATCTCTATAGATAAATGGCAACTCATCCATAGGAAGAGGCTCCATAGGCTCAGTAACCACATTCTCTGTCACAATCCCAGGCACCTTAGTAAGGTCCGGCGATTCTGCACGTAGTTCCCTTATTAGACCGGCAAATACCGCTTCACCTTCTCCAACCATAATCCCGTCAACTGCAAGATCCCGAAGCGTATCTTCCGCATGATAAGACACCTCCGGTCCTCCAAGCCAGATTGCCGTATCCGGTAATAACTGCCTTAGTGTTCCGATAAGGGATTTCACATAGGATATATTCCAGATGTAGCAGGAGAATGCAATCAAATCCGGCTTATGGTCGTATAAATCTGAAATGACCTTATCCATATCTTGGTTGATGGTGTATTCCGCAACCTGAATATCTGCATGATACGTATCTTCATCCCGCCCTATCCGATCAGTCTCTACCGGTTGCCCTTCCAGCATCTTCTCCCCGTAGGCCTGCAGGCTGTATACCCCAAGATTGGAATGAATATATTTGGCATTGATTGCCACTAATAAAATTTTTTTAATTTTTTTATCTAATAGTGTTGACAAATATATAACCCTCTGCTAATATACAATTGTTGTGCACGAGTGGCTCAGTGGTGGAGTATCGCCTTGCCAAGGCGAGGGTCGCGGGTTCGAATCCCGTCTCGTGCTTTTGAGAATAAGAGATGTTCCTTTAGGAACATCTTTTTTTATTCTCAAAACATTTTCAACAGTTCCCTTTTTGTTTTACAAATCTCCGCAATCACAATTGTACGCCGAATCGTTCCCTTTTTCTATAGAAAATATGGTAAAATAGTTAAGTTCGAGTATCTAGAAAAGGGATTCAACCATCCATGCATCGTTTTCATAATTTGAACAAGTGCATCTCCGTGTTATCAGTGGCCATTTTGGCCGCTTTACTTCTGTTTGCCGGCTATCACTATCAAATGGTAGCAGCTGCAGAAGATTCACAGAATAGCCTTACCGAGCGTGCAGATTCGGCCCCCGTGGACCTTACTGCTCTTGAGACACCGAAGGATTCTCAACCCGATGCATTAAATACCGAGAATCCGAATTCACAACCGGTCATTACTTTACCCCAGGTTACCTTCGATCCCAACAATGCATTCACCTATTGCTCTCAGCCAATCTGCGAAGTAACTGATGAAGCTGAGTTACATTATCAGCTTACTTTTGACGAAGTCATTCCCAGAACCGACGATGATCAGATTTATCTCTTCGAAGTAGCAGCTTATGAAGATGAGATGAACTTAAGAGATTTAGAGCCTATCGCAGCGGAGGAGAAATCTTCGGAAGTTACCTTTACCCTTCCCTTTGAGCAGCGTTATCTATTCTCCCGATTTGTTCCTGCTGTGCGCTACTGGGGTTCCTATGTGCCGCTTTATTTCGGCCAGCATCTAAACAACCCGGAGGCACTGGCACCTAATACTACTCCCTATCCGAATCTTCCCAGCAAGAAGGGCATTCTTCTTGACGGCACCACACTGGGAACCGACTACTTCTTAGACCTGAACGTGAAAAGGGTAGTCTATAACATTCCCCTTTCCATGATTCTCGGTGAGACAGATGATCCGGATCACCCCACCATAGAATACGAATATAACGGAGAGGCCTACCATTTCAACGGTTACAAATGCTGGGTCTATGACTCCTTATTCTCCTATCTGACGGCAGCAGGCTACCACACCACCGCAATTATATTAAACGACTGGAACGAAGCATATCCGGAGATGATTCATCCCCAATCCAGGAACCGTACCTATCGTTCTCTTTACTATGCTTTTAATACGGAAGAGGAATCGGGCGTTCGGCTGATGGAAGCGGCGGCACTGTTCCTTGCGGAACGTTATGCCGGTGGCGAACACGGTATGGTGCATGACTGGGTCATTGCCAATGAGATCAACCAGCAAAACGTGTGGAACTATATGGCCACAAATGATGTTGATTACTATACGGAAGCATTTGAGAAATCCTTCCGTATCTTCTATAATGCCATTCGCTCCCAGTACAGTAATGCATTGGTTTATTACTCTCTGGATCATGACTGGAACAACAACCACGGTAACAACAGCCATCATTTCAATGGCAGAGATATTCTCTATGCCTTTAATGAGCTGGCTGAACATCACGGCAGCTACGATTGGGGACTGTCTATTCACCCCTATCCGGCACCCCTTACCAAAACCGCATTCTGGAACGGCAACTTTGACCACAGCGAGGAGGCACCTATCGTAACCCCCATGAACCTGTCAGCAATCACAAACGTACTTACAAAGAGCGAGTTCCTGGACTCCAATTACAATGTACGTCCTATCTCCGTTACGGAGTTAGGCTTTAGTTCCGGCGCCGGCCAGCAGTTGCAGGCAGCTGCCTATGCATACTGCTACTATATTATTGATAGCAATGATTATATCAACTGTTTCCTGCTGAATCGTCAGACTGACGATGCGGACTCTCTTAAGAGCGGTTTAGCACTTGGCATTTATAACAGCGACTATTCTGCCAAGCCCCTTAAGGAAGTATTTAGAAATATAGACACCGATGAGGGCCAATCATATATTCCTGAAATGCTGACCATCATCGGCGAAGATACATTAGAAGACGCCCTTAACAGGGCAAAATAACAACTCTACTCCTGATTGACTGCAAAAGGTGAGCACCAGGCTCTTCTGCCTTCCCCATCAATCAACTCAATTCGAAGATATCGGTCCGTGGGCATAATCTGATAAGTCACCTGACCTTGTGAGTCTAGGAATACCCTTTCATCTACCCAAACCGTATTACTGTATACCAGCACAGTCTTCACATCCTCTGAGAAACGAATCACAACTTGATCCCGATCATAACGAACCTCATAGAATCTGGGTCCCTGGCTGGCATAGAAATTACCCTGTCTAAGGCTATTCAGAATCGCCTCTTCAGACAATTCCGCAGCCTGTACCATGGTATAGGTTCTGCACTCTTCACCCCGGTAGCGGTGGCTGTCATCAACGCCTGCTGCCGCCATGAATCTTCCCCTCATCGACCATAGGTCAAAATAATGAGAAGCGTCAGCTCTTGCTGCATTCATAGGTACATCCGATGCAGAATTGAAGATCTCCGCAATGGTAACCCCTGTTAGGTCATAGAGTTCATCCGGATTCATAAGTGACCAGGTGGGATGGGCCAGAATGGGGATGGCACCTGCCTTATTCACCTTATCAATAATTGCCTGTGGCTGATCCATCTCTCGATTGGGAAGTTCACAGCCATCATAATCACCACCGATGGATACAATATGATAAACCGGCGGATTCTTGCTGCTTCCGCAATCCCATTCTACACCGGGAAGAATAAGCATATTCTTATATTGACCGCCCTTAGCAGGCCTTCTATGGTCCGTTACTGCAATAAAATCATAGCCTGCCTGCTCATAACAGTCGATTGCATCCTCCGGTGTCAATTCGCCATCGGATAAGGTTGTATGCATGTGAAGATTTCCCTTGTACCAGGGCAAATCATTCCGAAACAATGACTTCATTTTCAATCCTTTCAGCTGTAGATACAGCTTCACGCACCATTTGAACTGCACCGGGTGCAACAGAAAGTGTCTGCACCTTCATTGCAACCAGTCGCTCTACTGCTTCTGTGCTAAGTACCAATTCCCCGCATACACATACGGGAATGCCCTTTTCTTCCGCAGCAGTTACCACCATCTGAATCTGCTTATAAATAGCAGGATGATGGGGAATATAATAATTCTCAAGCCCTGCTGTCTCTCGGTCCAGAGCCAGCGTATACTGGGTCAAATCGTTAGTTCCGATACTGAAGAAATCCACATAACCGGCCAGTTCCTCAGCAATCAGAGCAGCTGCCGGAGTCTCAATCATCGCACCGAACTTCACCGGGTGATAAGTCACCCCTTCATTTGTCAGTTCTTGCTCTGCCTGACACAGCACACGACGAAGGAAAACCAGTTCATCAACAGAACTGATCATGGGGAACATGACCGCTGTATTGCCGTAAACGCTAGCGCGAAGAATGGCCCGAAGCTGTGATTTCAGCAGTTCTTCATGGTTTAGGAGCACTCTTACTCCCCGATATCCCAGAGCCGGATTCTTCTCCTTCGGGAAATGCAGGCAAGGAACTCGCTTATCCGCACCTACATCAAAGGCACGAATTACTACTTCCTTACCCTCTGCCGCCGTGATTACCTGCTTATATACCTGATACTGCTGTTCTTCAGTAGGAACCACATCTCGGTTCATAAGCAGAGTCTCCGTACGGAACAATCCAACGCCATCAATATCGGGACGTTTCAGAATACTGAAATCGGACGTGCCGTCAATATTCACGCAAATACGTGTTGTGGTCTTCATGCTGTGCACACAGTTTATCCGGTTCTGCTTCTCTTCTTCCATAAGCACCAGAACACGTCTGAATAAATCCTCCTCCGGATTCACTATAACTTCTCCGGTACTGCGAATCACAATATGGTCACCATCATGAATCTCTGAAATATCCACATGGTATACATAGGGAATTCCCAGATTCCCTGCAATAATTGCAGTATGGGAAATAGGGGATCCCGTCATGGTAATAAAGCCGCTGACTTTACCCAAATCAGTCTGAAATAAATCCTGTGGACTTAAGAAATCCGCTACCAGTATGGTATTCTCGGTAATATCGTCCACAAGTTCTACCCCGTCAAGAACTCTGGCAAGCTTCTCGCTGATGCCCTGCATATCCTCACTTCGAGCCTGAATTAAGGCATCACTATGAGAAGCCAGCATTTCCGAAATCTGCTTGCCTGCCGTATAAGCAGCTCCCGCTGCATTTATTCGCTGTTCTGTAATGAAGAATCTGACCTGACCCAAATAAGTCTCATCCGCAAGAAGCATCAGATCTGCTTCCACAATTTCTGCGGATTCCGCGTCCAGATTCTTAAGGGATTCTGAGAGCATGCCCTGCAGGCGCTTAATGCCCTGCTCAAGCTTCTCAAGCTCCCTCTCGGGGTCTGTGCACACAGAAACCGCAGGATGATAAGGCACAAGGACTTTGGCTGTTCCTGCAGCATTAGTGGCACACACAATATTTCCTGTCATAAATTAGCCCTGTAATCCGTTAGACTGACGAATCATATCCTCTACAACGATGTCATAAATCTCACCGATGGAATTGCAGTACTCCAGTAATTTCCAAGGCTCATTGGTATGGAAATGAATCTTAATCAGATCCTCATCTCCTGCAGCAATTAAGCTGTTGCCCTCGAAATGCTCTGTGATGTAATCTGCGATCTCATCCTCGTCAAGATCCTCATCTCTTCTGTCGATCAGAAGCTGCGTATCATATCTGTACGCGAACTGATCGTCCTCTGCATCAATGCTTACAAAATCTGCCATTTTTAGTTCCTCCTCTTTTTATATGTTTTTATATATCGTTTCTTTTATCTATGTTAGCTACCGAATCACGTAAGTCGCTATAACGTTCCTATCGTTATGCTCTATGAGACGGTTCTTGCTGCAGCTTCCACAACATGTCTTACCAGAAGGGTTGTGGTAACCGCACCTACACCACCGGGTACAGGAGTCAGTGCTGCAACAATCGGTTCTGCTTCATCAAATTTCACATCACCGCACAGTTTCTGTTTCTCTTCATTCCAGCCAATACCCACATCAATAATGACCTGGTCTTCACTGACGTAAGAAGCGCCCACGCTCTCCATCTGACCGGTAGCAGCAATAATAATATCTGCCTTTTTCGCAATTTCTTCCGGATTCTCTGTTCTGGTATGGCATACGGTTACAGTCGCATTCTCATGCATTAACATCATTGCCACCGGACGTCCTACTACCAGAGAACGACCCAGCACAACCGCATTCTTGCCACGAAGCGGAATATTATAGAATTTCAGAATTTCCATAGCCGCCTCTGCTGTACAGGGTGCAAATCCAACAGAAGTGTTGGTAAATACACCGGCCAGAGAACCATCCGTACATCCATCCACGTCCTTCTCAGGAAGCAGCATCTTACGAGCCAGCTCACCGTCAAGGTGTTTAGGAAGGGGACGGAACATCAGAATTCCATGAACCCCGGGATCCTCATTTAATGTGGTAAGAGTCTGGTTAAAGGTATCCTGATCCACATCAACAGGCAGCACCACACTACGCACAGTAACACCAACCTGATCGCATCTCTTCATAGCGCCTCTCTCGTAGGACAGATCATCATCACGCTCTCCCACTCTGAGAATCGCCAGCGTAGGCTGAATGCCCTTCTGCTTCAGTGCATTCACATCTTCCGCTGTCTGTTTATTGATTGCTTCCGCAACGGTTTTACCACTAAGAATTTCTGCCATATTCTCCTCACTTTCCACTGTCGTCAACATATCCTATAGACGTCCGACTACTTCGTCAAATAGAAACTAACCTAACGACAATATACGAAGTTAAATACCTCATCTGCCAAATCGGTATATTTCTCATATAGGTGGTCAACCTCGGCCTCCATAGCCTCTGCCCGCTCGCGATTCTTCATCAGTCTTGTATTGACCTTAACATTCATGGCTGCACCCTGGATCGCCGCACGACACATAGCAACACCGGTAGCCGCATCACTGACCATCAACTTACTGCCCTTGGCCGCAAATTCTTTCTGCAGCTCAACAGCCTCGCAGGCCAGACACAGAATTCGCATAGGAACTCCTGCCGCATCCCACAGGCATTTCTCCAGAATCTCCTCACGTCCCTCGGTCTCCTTCGGAAGACCATAAGCCTTAGACAGGGGCTCAAATGCAACCGCATCATCCTCAATACACTGCAGCAGTTCCACCCTAAGTTCCTGAGCACGTTCCATTAATGCCTTAATATCCTCTTCCACATCCGCATAGGTCTTCTTCCCAACGGTGAATTCACCAACCATGTCGCCCAGGGCAATACCGATGCTACCTACAAGTGCAGACGCTCCACCGCCACCGGGTACAGAAGTCTTGGAAGCCAACGCCTCCGTAAAAGCAACTACAGAATTCTCAATCATTTTCTTATCTCCTAACACAATTGACCGAATCTCGCCGGCCATATAAAGGGAACCAAATGCAACTACGGGACCACTTTCCTTAAGGGCTGCTGCAGTACCATCCGAAACTGTCGCATAGGCATCCGCAGGAATTCCCGCCTTCTGAAATCCTTCTGCATAAGCATCTGCGGAAAGGGCCCTGGGGTTGGGAGGGCTCACGCAGATACAGCGCTTCGCATAAGGCTTAATCAACTCAATAATCTGTTCATAATCTTTATCAGCAAGTACCCCTGTCAGGAAAGTAACCTGCCCACCGGGTATATACCCATCAAGCGCCTTCACCAGAGCCTGTGCGCACTGAGGATTATGTCCGCCGTCCAGAATAAATAGGGGCTCATTCCGAAGTACTTCAAATCTGGCCGGCCACTTAGCCAGTTCAAGACCCAGCTGAACCGCACTCTCGGAAATCTCCATACCCTTTGTTCTAAGAGCTTCGATAATCGCCAGAACCACCGACACATTGCTAAGCTGGTGATCTCCCAGAAGCCCGATTCGATATTCCCGATTCTGATAGGTAAATCTCTGACCATCAAGGCCCACTGAAACGCTCTCTACATCACTACGCCTTGCAAGGCTAAAGTCCGCATTCTTCTCTTCACTGATTGCACGAAGCACCTGCACCACTTCTGGCTCACTCTCATAGCAGACAACGGAACAGCCTGATTTGATAATACCACCCTTGGTAGTGGCAATCTCTGTCAGGGAATTGCCAAGATACTCCGTATGTTCCAACCCGATATTGGTAAAAGCAGCCACAAGGGGCGCATCAATTACATTGGTGGAATCTAACAGTCCACCCATACCAACTTCAAGCAGAACCACATCACAGCCCTTACGCAGGAAAAACTCCATGCCAATGGCCGTCACCAGTTCAAACTGACTGGGATGATCCTCCATGGCATCCGCATGAATACTGACCGTTTCAGTAATCTCCGCCAGTTGCTCATCGGTAATATAGACAGCGTTCACCTGCAGACGTTCGTTGAACTCACATACATGAGGGGAAATATACATACCGGTCTTGTA
>JAZLHG010000278.1:0-4225 GCA_045616705.1 Lachnospiraceae bacterium
CGTATCTATTCATTATATTATTATTTACCCAATTCAAGCAATGGTTTATTCAGATCTTCCAGGCCTTTCAGCACAAATAAGCCGTCAATAATAATGGGGGTCTCAGAACCGTCTGCTCCGATTGCTGTAATCTCAGCCAACTCATCATAAGGAATGGTAATATCCGTATGACAATGGAAATAAGCTTCCTTGGGATTCTCTTTACGCTTGGCGGAGAAATCGTTCTCTCTTGCCACAATTCTCTTGCCGTCAGGATTCTTCGTAATCAGGTCCTCATCATAGGAATAACAGGTATCACCCACTGCAAAGTGAGGGCCGGTCTTCTCCCCGATGAGAATGTCCAGACGATCCTGAATGCCATAGGTTACTGCCATCTTATAAGCCGTGGTATTGGTTCCGATTGCGAACTCACCCATGGGCAGGAATTCGTGGTGATAGAGAATATTCTCTTTGATATAACGCTTATTATCTTCTTCAGAAGGGAAGTTCTTACAGTTGTAATTACTGATGACACCATCCCGAAACTCCACTTCAAGATCTACATATTTAAGGCCGTCCAAGAATACCTGAGACACATTAAGAAGGCCGTTTGTACCTTTTAACTTAGGAGAAGTAAACACCTCACCCACCGGAATATTTACATCTGCAACGCAGTTCTCAAATATGGTCTCCTCTGCAGGATTCTGAAGATCGTAGAGCGCAACCGTAAGGTCGGTTCTGTTCACGCCTTTACCTTTAATGCGAACAAATTTAGCCCTGTCCAGGGTATCAATAATAATTTGCTGCATATCACGGTAGAGTATATAATCCAGAGTATTTACCTTAACCGTTTCACGGAAAATAGCCTCGAAGTCTTTACCAATCTCCGGTTTCGGGAATGAAATAATCGTAAAACTTCTCTCCTCACCGATGATATATTCATTAATGATTCGTCCACTCTGGTCAGAATAATCTACTCTTAACTTCTGCTGTTTCTTATTTAAGGTATAAGATTCGGGTTTGGACTGAAGGTCAATAGGTGTAGAACCGAAGGTCTCCATACAGGCAGGACCTGCGTGATGGTTGGCCAGACTCTTACGTTCTTCAAACGCAGCCTTTAATACGCTGACCCTTCTATTCACAAAGTCCTTATCATAGTAGATGGCCTCGTCTTCTCTATGGTCAAACTCGTACTGCTTGTTGGCTTCTGTGGAGCAGTATCCGATCTTCAGGCATCCTCTACGATTTAAGGAAAGGGTGGCTGCTCTGCGCATTGTCACCGCAAGACCCATTTCACCAAACATAGGAATCGCAGCCTTCACCATTTTCTCAAGACCCAGTGCAAATCGAACCTCGGCAACCTCTTTCTTGGTAATATCCTTGCCGTTTGAGATAAATCCAATTCGATAGCCTTCTGTATAAACTCTTGCTAAATCGGTAATCTCCTGTTCATCCATGGAATTAAGCAGCTTCACAAGTCCCAATTCATTCTCGGAGATATATTCACCATAGTAATAGAGATATTTGGGATTGCTAAGGTCACATTCCGTAATGATTCGCTTCGCAAAGTCACGCTTAGGATTTAACTGTTCATCCAATTTATCAGGAATCATAATGTCACAGTAATCACTCTCGAACCAGTAAATGGCCTTTTTAAGAGATTCTATGGAAGGTTCCGTATCATCATCTGCATAGGTAAACAGATCATAAATCTCAATAAACAGTTCCAGATAAATGACAATAATCTCAAGATTCTGTTCAAATACATAAGGAATCAGTCCACGTAATTCCGTATATAAAAAAGACAGCAGCTGACCATATTCTCCATCGAATCCGGCCTCCTTCATAACAGAAACCGCATAGGCAGGATTGGCATAACTATTCTCATAAATCTCAGGAAGCACGTCTTCATAGAGGCTATGATTCAGAGCCTTCAGTTCATCAAGCTCCATCTCATAGAGTCTTCCGGTTGATACCAATGAAAGAGGATCTACCAACTTACCAACAAATGCTGCAACTGTCGTAAAATAACCGGCAAAAGGTTCCTTCACCTGCTTCTCATCCGCAATCTCGCGAATTCTTGTAGATGATAATTCAAAACGTTCGGTATACATCTTAAACACCTCGCAATCCAAGTATAATCAGCAGTGCCCACAGAATCAGCACTACGATATTCAGCCACATTCCAATTCTCGGAACCCACTTAAATACATCTCGTTCTCTAAGACTTAAGGCTCCGGCAATTATGCCAACGATATCCCCCAATGCTGCAAACATGCCAACACCGCCTAAATTCTTACCGGCTTCACCTCTGCCTGCATAGGCAATGAGGATACAGGTAATCATAGCAATGAAGGAAATCAGTCCAATGACCATGGAAATGATACCATTTTCAGACTGATGCTTGCTGGTGAACATGAAGCTCTTCTTTTTCTTAATCTTCTTCGGTCTTGGCATATACGCTCCGGATTATTTTACGCCGTAGGCGTCATAATATGCATCAATAGCAGCCTTCAGCTCATCATCAATGAGAATCTGACCCTGACAGGGCTTGTTATAAAGCAGTTCAACAACATCCGCCATGGACACAATTGCTCTTGCATCAAATCCGTACTTCTGCTTAATCTCATCCAGTGCACTCATGGTACCGGACAGACCCACTTCCATACGATTCAGAGATACCATAAGGCCCTTGATCTCCACATCTGCCTGTGCTAACAGAATCGGTACGGTTTCCTCCATGGACTTGCCGGATGTGGTAACATCCTCAATCATCATCACGCGGTCTCCATCCTGAAGCTTGCTACCCAGGAGAATGCCGGTATCACCGTGATCCTTCACTTCCTTACGATTGGAACAGTATCTGATCTCCTTACCGTACAGTTCACTGATAGCCATACAAGTTGCAACCGCAAGAGGAATACCTTTATATGCAGGTCCGAACAATACATCAAAATCAAGTCCGAAGTTATCATGAATGGCCTGTGCATAATACTTGGCAAGATTGCGAAGCTGTCCGCCTGTAACATATCCTCCCGCATTCATAAAAAAGGGAGATTTACGACCGCTCTTCAGTGTAAAATCCCCGAATTTAAGCACCTTAGACTCAACCATGAATTCAATAAATTCCTGTTTATACTGTTCCATTTTGTATATCCTTTCTGTCTCTCTCCGGTTAATCCGGCGTATATCAATATAAATGCTGTAGCGTACAGCACTGTTACATAATTGTTACAAATCCAACGATAGTCTATCATAAATAACCTGGTGATTCAACAAATCAGCATAGGAAAATGTTGGATTTCAGTCAAGGTTTCATTGACAAAAATAAGGTCTCAATGCGATAATGGATAACGGTTTGACTATACTATATATAATAAGGAATATTTATTTTGATTGAACTGTGTAATGTAAGTAAAGTTTTTCATACTCAGGACGGAGATTTAGAAGCTGTTAATGACGTATCCCTTCACATTCATAAGGGTGACATTTACGGTATTATCGGTCTGTCCGGTGCAGGCAAATCCACACTGGTCAGATGCATTAATTTCCTGGAAGTTCCCACAAGCGGTGATGTGAAGTTTAAGGGGGTATCTCTTGCTTCCCTTACCAAAAAGGAACTGCTCATGAAGAGACGTTCCATATCCATGATTTTCCAGGGATTTAATCTCTTGTCCCAGCGTACTGTTCTGAAGAATGTGTGCTATCCCCTTGAGATTGCAGGAGTGCCGAAGGCCGAAGCGGAAGCCAAGGCAATCTCCCTTCTTAAGGTAGTCGGTCTTGACGACAAGTTGAAGGCTTATCCGGCTCAGTTATCCGGTGGTCAGAAGCAGCGTGTTGCCATTGCAAGAGCACTTGCTACGGATCCTGAAGTTCTGCTATGTGACGAGGCAACTTCTGCTCTGGACCCCAATACCACTCAGGCAATTCTGGATTTGCTTAAGGAGATTAACGAAACCATGGGCGTTACCATTGTGGTAATTACCCATGAGATGAAGGTTGTTGAGAAGATTTGCAATCGTGTGGCTGTACTAAATCATGGTGTGGTTGCCGAAGAAGGTCCTGTATGCGATGTTTTCGTAGCACCCAAGTCTTCTATCGCAAGAGAATTAATTCTTCCCAAAACCGCTACCGTAGCCCAGATGGCCTCCGGCAAAATGATTCGTGTAATTTTTGACGGTCAGGAGAGCGACGAGCCTTTTATCTCCAACTTATCCATCAACTGCTCTGCAGCAGTGTGCATCAT
>JAZLHG010000279.1:0-2682 GCA_045616705.1 Lachnospiraceae bacterium
CAGGTGATAATCCTGTTGAAACAGTATCTGGACTATCTGCCTCCGGAACTGAAGGAAGCGCAGTTTATTACCGCATCTACCATTAATAATTATGTGCGTATGAAGGTAATTCCCGAACCTGTTAAGAAGCGTTATTACCGCGTACATATTGCATATTTAATTATGGTACTGTCCATGAAGACCGGAATTGAAATTTCTCTGATTCAGAAACTGATTCCGTCCAATATGACCGAGGATGAAGTACAGAGCTTCTATCAGGAATATTTTGATCTTCATAAGAAGACCTGTGAGTTCTTCACGAAGAGTGTTGCGTCAGTGTCAGGTCCTATTCTGGGCCATGAACTGTCCGGAGATCTTGATATTGAGAATGCAGGTAATCTGGTGGCATTTTCTGCCATCATGAGCGGATTCTGTCATTTGTTCTCAGAGAAACTGCTGCTTCTTGAGGATAAGCCTTACGAGGAATAATCATGATTACAACCAATTTATACCATAATAAAGAACCCAAATATATTGTGGCGGAACGTGGTATTTTCTCCGTGCTTGAATATGAGAGAGATTTGTCCATTTCACCGGAAATGGCCCAGACGGCTTATTTTGCTTCGCTGATGGATGTACGTAAGCGTCAGCTTATCGCCCAAATCAATCCGGATACCGGCGTGATTGCCCAGAAGGGTGAGATGCAGATTATGATGGGAGACCTGGAAGCATCAACTGATATTTCCGGAGTCGGCGATTTCATGAAGAAGGTTGTTGGCAGTCGCGTCACCAAGGAGTCTGCCATTAAGCCCAGATATACCGGAGAAGGTATTCTGGTATTAGAACCTACCTTTAAATATATTATTCTGGAAGATGTGGAGGAATGGGATTCCGGTCTGGTGATTGAGGATGGCATGTTCCTTGCTTGTGAAGATACAGTGGAGATGCATGTGTCTGCCCGCAAGACCATTTCATCTGCGGTGCTTGGTAATGAAGGTTTATTTAACACTTGTCTATCAGGAATCGGTGTTGTAGCACTGGAGAGTCCGGTTCCGAGAGAAGAGCTAATTGAAGTAAATATGGTAGATGATGTGGTGCGAATCGACGGCAGCATGGCTCTTGCATGGTCTGAAGATTTGGCATTTACCGTTGAGAGAACCACAGCCACTCTTGTAGGCTCTATGGCGGCCGGAGAAGGGCTTGTGAATGTATATCGTGGAACAGGCAGAATCTTAATTGCACCGGTGGAGTGCAATAGAGGTATTGCCAGACCTGAAAAGTCGAGAACGTAGGAATCGGAGGAGAGAGATGTTTAGAGAAATCGTAAGTCAGGCGGCCGGTGATTTGATTAACTGGTTGATTGTTATATTTTTTGTAATTGTGCTTGGGCTGTTGTTAAATGTCCATAATCAGCTGAAGAAGCTGCAAAAGGATGCAACCAAGATTTATCGTAAGACCAAGAGCACCAGCAGAATCAGTAGTAAGTCCGGTGCAATGGGATATACAGAATTGAATGAGGTGAATCCGGAAGCCATGGACGAGACCAGAGAGAAGTTCAACAAACTGGGAACATCCTATTTATCCTACGTGCAGTTGGTATCTCTGTTCCCTCTTATGGGTCTTCTGGGAACGGTTATGGGACTGATTCCCGGTCTGTATGCCATGAAGGGTGGAGATCTGGAGATGTTATATGCAGCGCTTTGTACAGCACTGATTTCTACTTTCCTGGGACTGATTGCCGGAATTGTGCTGAAGTTTTATGTGTCTCTCGGTCCGGCTAAGACCATTGACAGCATCGAGAATACACTAGATGAAAATGACCGTAAATACAATTTACTTGTTAATTTCGGTAAAGTTCAGGGTTCTGATCAGGAATAAGGAAGTATTATGAAGAAGAGTAAGTTCAACAAGAATTCAATTGATCTGGATCTGACGGCACTTCTGGATGTAATCTTTATTCTGCTGATGGTGGTTATGTGCTATCAGGTATCGGCAGTGAAGAGTGGAGTAGAAACAGCTGAACAAAAGGTTGCGGAAGCTGAGGCTGCTAAGGAGGATGCCGAAGCGGATGTTTCGGTATTGTCTGCGCAGTTAGAGGCTATGGAAGAGGTAGAGAGCAAGGTTGCCTTTATGTCTGTTTATGTGGGATATAATCCCAGCAATATTACCACCCGATATATTCGTTTTGTTCGCAGCAATCAGGAGGAATCTCAGGAAGTGATTCAGGAGATTTCCATTACACCGGAAACGGAAGAAGCCGCTTATCAGGAATTTGCATCGGAATTTCAGGCTTTTATGGAAGCAAATGCGGGGAAGCCGGTGCTGCTGAGTCTGGATGACTCCAAGATTTTATATCGTGACCACGAGAGAATGTCTGATTTGATTAGTGAATTGGAAGGTCAGTATACCAACTTGTTTATGAATAACGAAACGGAGGAATAAAATGGGATCAAGAATTGTGCTTGTAATTGTATTTGCCATGTCAATCCTGCTGTATCTATCCCTTCGTTCCCGTAATTCTGCTTTTCGTAAGAATATACAGCCTAAAACAGGCAAAACCATCAGAACCATCTGCATGATTATCATGATTGTGGTGGGACTGTTTATCATTCGATTCGTACTACTTTCCCTTCGTTCCGAAGGGGAGGGCGCGCTGTTTAGTTCTGAGAAGCAGGAGAATTCCCAGATGATGCCTGAGACTGC
>JAZLHG010000280.1:0-6518 GCA_045616705.1 Lachnospiraceae bacterium
ATGTGTGATCTGCTTGCTTCTCAGAATTGTGAATATAACCTCTATCTGAGAGGGATTGATAACGGTAAGGTTGTTAATGAACGAACCCATATTGATGTGATCAGTCGTTGCGTGAACCCTTACACACAGAATGATGAATATATGAAACTGGCAGAGAATCCGGATTTTCGTTTCATCATTTCTAATACAACAGAAGCAGGAATTGAGTATCTGGGAACAGAGAAGCTTGAGGACAAGCCGGCTAAGAGCTATCCCGCCAAGCTTACCCAGTTACTGTATAAGCGTTTCACACTGGGACTTCCCGGTTTCATTATTATTCCCTGCGAGCTCATTGATAACAATGCGGGCTTCTTAAAGGAATATATTCTGAAGTATGCCCAGTTATGGGAGCTTCCCCAGGCATTTACGGAGTGGATTGAGAAGGACTGCAGCTTCTGTAACTCACTGGTAGACAGAATTGTTACCGGATATCCCAGAGACGAAGCAGAGGAACTGTGGAAAGAAATCGGTTATCAGGATAACTGCTTAGATACTGCAGAGATTTTCCATTTGTGGGTTATCGAAGGACATCACGAAGATGAACTTCCTTTTAATAAGGCCGGTTACAACATTGTATGGACAGATGATGTTAAGCCTTATAAGAAGAGAAAGGTTCGTATCTTAAACGGTGGACATACCTCTATGGTTCTGGGTGCATACCTCTATGGTCTTACAACTGTAGGAGAGTGCTTAAAGGACGAGACGGTATCCGCATTCCTGAAGAAATGTTTATTCGATGAGATTGTTCCTACACTTGGCAATACACAGACAGATATTGACTTTGCGAAAGCGGTACTGGAGAGATTCTCTAATCCCTTCATCAAGCATCAGTTACTATCCATCGCCTTAAATTCCGTAAGCAAATTCCAGGTTCGCGTACTTCCTACCATCCTGGAGTACAAAGAGAAATTTGGGGCATATCCCCCTGCACTTACATTCTCGCTTGCTGCATTGATCTCATTCTATCGTACCGACAACGCCAACGACGGTGAGGAAATTATGTCCTTCATGAAGACCGCATCCGTAGAAGACATTATGAAGAGAGAAGACTACTGGGGTGGCGACATCACAGATATGACAGAGATGGTAGCAGCATACTATGAGCTGATTCAGAGTCAGGGCATGAAGGCTGCTTACGAGAAGGTTTTGGCAGAAAAAGAGGCATAACATGCAGGAAGTAATTAGAATTCATCAGGCCGACAATGTGGCAGTTGCTCTTCGAGACTACAGTAAGGGTGAAACCGTGAAGGTCGGCGATGAGGTCGTTGTACTGGCTGAGAATATTGACAGAGGTCACAAGTTCACACTGGTGAATCTGGAGGCAGGTGCGCCGGTGATGAAATACGGCTTCCCCATTGGATATACCAAGGAGAAGGTTGAGAAGGGTCACCATGTTCATGTGCATAATCTGAAGACCGGTCTGGGTGATAATCTGACGTATGCGTATCATCCCACTGAGATTCCTAAGAGGGAGATTCCCCTTACGGAAAATCAGAAGCGTTTTCAGGGTTATTTAAGACCAGATGGAAGAGCAGGCGTTCGTAATGAACTGTGGGTCATTCCTACCGTTGGCTGCGTGAACGCAATTGCGAAGGCGATTGCAGCGGAGTGCCAGGATTTGGTATGTGATAATATTGAGGCGGTGGTATCTTTTGCCCATCCCTACGGATGTTCTCAGATGGGAGACGATCAGGAGAATACCCGAGAAGCGTTATCAGCTCTGATGAAACATCCCAATGCAGGCGGTGTTCTGGTGTTGGGACTGGGCTGTGAAAACTCCAATATTGAGGTATTAAAGCCTTATCTGGGTCAGTATGATGCAGATCGTATTCGATTCCTGCAGTGTCAGGATGTGGAAGACGAAATTGAAGAGGGCGTCAGACTCTTAAAGGAACTTGCAGATCATGCAGCAACTGTTCATAGAACTGCAATTTCAGTGGATAAACTGGTAATCGGCATGAAGTGCGGAGGCTCTGATGGCCTTAGCGGCATTACGGCCAACCCAGTTGTAGGGGAATTGTCAGACATTGTAACTTCAGCCGGTGGCAGCACCATTCTGACAGAGGTTCCGGAGATGTTTGGTGCAGAGACTATTCTGATGGACCGTTGCGTAAATGAAGAAGTTTTTGGTAAGACGGTAGAACTGATTAATTCCTTTAAGGATTATTTCAGAAGACACAATCAGACCATTTATGAGAATCCTTCTCCCGGAAATAAAAAGGGCGGTATCTCTTCCCTTGAGGATAAAGCCCTTGGATGCACACAGAAATCCGGGTCTTCTGCAGTATGCGACGTCCTGAAATATGGTCAGCAGATTGAGAAGCCGGGCTTAAATCTTCTCAGTGCACCGGGAAATGACTTGGTGGCCAGCACAGCACTTGCAGTAAGCGGTGCGCAGATTGTGTTATTTACGACGGGAAGAGGAACGCCTTTTGCCTGTCCCGTACCTACGGTAAAAATAGCATCCAACAGTCAGCTTGCAACCAAGAAAGCAAACTGGATTGACTTTGACGCAGGTCGTCTCTTAGAAGATGGTATGAGTTTAGATGTCCTTGGCAGCGAATTATATGATTACGTGCTGGGCATTGCAAACGGTGGCAAAGTAAAGAGCGAAGAAGAAGGATTTAGAGATTTAGCAATCTTCAAACAGGGTGTAACGTTATAAGAAATTGATATTGCTATTTATATAGGTAGAAACAGGTTCAGACCTGTAACAAAACGGAGGAATTACGATGAAAGCATTTATGGATCAGGACTTTCTGTTGAATACAGAAGTAGCCAGAGAACTTTACGGTAAATATGCGGATATGACCAAGATTCCTGTACTGGATTATCACTGCCATATCAATCCTCAGGAGATTTATGAGGATAGACAGTTTGACAATATCGCACAGGTATGGCTCGGTGGCGACCACTACAAGTGGAGACAGATGAGAACCAATGGTGTTGATGAGAAGTATATTACAGGTGATGCAACGGACAGAGAGAAATTCCAGAAATGGGCTGAGACTCTGCCGAAGTTAATCGGTAATCCTCTGTATCACTGGTCCCATCTGGAACTGAGATATTATTTCGGATATCAGGGCAACTTAAATGGTGATACAGCGGAAGAAGTATGGAATCTCTGTAATGAGAAGTTAAGAAGTGCAGATTTCACTGTTCGTAATCTGATTAAGAAGTCCAATGTTCGTTTAATCTGTACAACAGATGATCCTGTAGATAGCCTGGAATGGCATAAGAAAATTAAAGAAGATGACAGCTTCGATGTACAGGTGCTTCCTGCTTGGAGACCTGATAAGGCTTGCAACATTGAGAAGCCGGACTTTGCACAGTACATTCAGAAGTTATCTGACGTATCCGGCGTTGCGATTCAGGATTTCGCATCTCTGAAAGAAGCACTGGTTAATAGACTGGACTATTTCGCTGCAAATGGTTGCAGCGTTAGTGATCATGGGCTGGAGTATGTAATGTATGCACCGGCAACAGAAGAAGAGGTTGATGCTATTTTCCGTAAGGGACTTGCAGGACAGCCCATGACCTCCCTTGAGAATCGTCAGTATAAGACTGCATTTATGGTATTTGTTGCGAAGGAATATTGTAAGAGAAACTGGGTAATGCAGCTTCACTATGGTTGCAAGCGTGATAATAATGCATATATGTATCGTAAGTTAGGTCCTGATACCGGATTTGACTGTATCAATAACTATGCACCCGCAGCAGAACTGGCTGACTACTTAAATGAACTCAGTGCAACCAATGAGATTCCCAAGACCATTATCTACTCTCTGAATCCTAACGATGATGCAGTAATCGGAACCATTATCGGATGCTTCCAGGGAGATGGTGTTAAGAATAAGATTCAGCAGGGTTCTGCATGGTGGTTCAATGATCACTATACAGGAATGGTGAACCAGATGAAGTCTCTGGCTAACCTGTCTGCTCTTGGTAATTTCGTAGGTATGTTGACAGATTCCCGTTCTTTCCTGTCATATACAAGACATGATTATTTCAGAAGAATTCTTTGCCAGCTCATTGGTGCGTGGGTAGAGAACGGTGAATACCCTTATGATGAGAAAATTCTTAGTGAAATTGTGAAGGGAATCTCCTATAATAATGCTGTAGAGTATTTCGGATTTGATTTAGAGAAGGCTTGATAGGTATTATATGGAATTTAGATTTCGTTACAAAGTAAAACCCGTTGATTTATGGCAGTTCTATATGTATTATGCATATTCTTCCTACACATGCATAATCAATATTATCTGCATTATTTCTTCCGTGGCATTGCTGATTAAATTGTGGGCAACCTCCCCAGGATGGTTCCGAGCGTTACTGCTATTGTTTTTCTCTCTGTTTACAATTATTCAGCCGATTTCGATTTATTTGAGATCGAAGAAGCAGGCGGAACAATATCAGGACGAACTGGAACTTGTGGCAAACGATCAGGGCGTAAGCGTTACCCAGAACGGCAAGTCGGAGTCCAAGAAATGGAACCAGATTCTGCAGGTGAATATTAAGCCTACACTGGTAGTACTGTATACGGATCAAGAGCACGGATATATTCTTACGGGACGGATACTTGGTAAGGATAAGAAAGCATTTAAGGACTTCGTGAAGCAAAAGAGACGTAGCGGAGCGAAGAAATCATAAACGGTAAGGGCCGTAACAAAATGCTTAGGTATAAGCCAACAGATCCAGGTTGATTTGTTGGCTTATTATATTTTAGTAGGATGGTATGGATAAGAATATGAGAACCCGTAGAATTCTGGTATGCCTGGGAATTCTGATTGCAATCGGACTATGTGCCTTCCTGATAATTAGGAATAGATCTAAGGGCGATAAGTCTGCAGGGGAAGTGCGTAACAATCAGTTCAGAGATTTTCCTGAGGCAACCGAAGAGCAGCTGCACAACGGACAATTGAATATTTACCTGATTACCAAGGGATATAATAGTGCCTACTGGGATACCTTGATTGAAGGCAGTGAGAATGCAGCGCAGGAACTGGGTGCGAATCTGTATGTTGCCGGCGTGGAGAGCGAGGGTAATACCCAGAAACTGCTGGAACTGATGGAAGAGGCCCTAAATAGAAATCCGGATGCGATTATTGTATCTCCGGCTGATACGGCTGAGATTAACAGTTTGGTTGATCGGATTAATGAGAAGGGTATCCCTCTTATATTTGTAGATACGTTACTGAATGGTAAGGAGTTCGATGAGTGCTTCCTTACCGACAATATACAGGCAGGCCGTATGGCCGCCGAGGATATGCTTCAGAAACTTCATGCTATGGGGCATGAAGAGACAGAGACGCTCAGTGTGGGTCTGGAAATTGGTTCCAAACAGTCTCAGACCATTATTGAGAGATTGGCAGGATTTAATGAATACTGGAGCAATAATGCGCCGGAGAACTGGACGATTGTTGACACGATCAAGTGTAATGAAGGTAGTGCTGACCGTGCAATGGAACAGGCCGGTGAATATCTTCGGGATTTCCCGAAACTGGCAGGTCTTGTTGGGTTAAATAATGGCTCCACCGTAGGATTATGCAGGTGCATTACCGCTCAGAACCGTAAGGACATCGTGATGGTTGGATTTGACTACTCGGATGAAATTGCGGAGATGATTGAGGGTGGCGAATATTCCGTATCTACCCTTGTACAGCGTCAGTATAACATGGGATACGGAAGTGTAAGAGATGCCATGAAGATTTGTGACGGATACGTTCCGGAGTATAAATATAACGACACCGGTGTGGAGAAGGTTGACCACAGTAACTGTAACGATTCCTATATTAGAAACGAGATTCTCAGAAAATAATCAGGTGTATGGATGCGTGTAAAAAGAGCTTTAAAACAATATAAATATGCACTGATTGCGGGGGGATATATATTAATCTCCGCTCTGCTGATTCTGATTGCCTTTAGAAGAGTTCGTGTGCTGATTCAGGATTATAACACCGATCAGTCCGATATGGTGACCGGGCTGTTGGTTGGTAATACCAATTCGGAACTGAACAGTCTGGTGGATCAGTTTGAGAAACTGGCGCAGGTAACACTGACTGCAGGACTTTCGGATGAAGAAGAGGTAGACGGTCTTAAGAAGTACCGTGAGCTGTCTTATTTTCATTCCGTAGGAATGGTGAATCCGGATGGTGTGTTCTATGGTGCGGATGGAGAAAAAGAAGACTTCGAGAAGTTTGATTATCTGAAACAAGCCGAAGCATCTGATGAGACCTATATTACGGACCCCTATAGATCCTGTATTACCGGTGGACATGTAATTACGATTTTCGTTCCGGTGATGCAAGACGGGAATTATTACGGAATGGTATATGCGAACCTGGATCTTCAGGAAATTGCAGGATATGCCAATAAGAATCATGTGAAGATTCCTATGCGAATCTGTATGATGAATTCAGAGTCCTTAAATTATATTGCCTGTTCCGACATGGGAGATGTGCCGGCAGGAAGTTGGAACA